>NZ_CDSC02000200.1 GCF_001298715.1 Bathymodiolus azoricus thioautotrophic gill symbiont | reverse complement strand
TTGTAACTCAAAATAAAGATTCGCCATAATTCTGTTGATACAAATGCTCTATCTCAGTCAAGTCAAATTGATGATTTTGCGTGCCTAGGTGGGCAACCTTAATGGCGCCTAACAGCCCTGCTAGTTGCCCTGTGGTTTGCCAGCTCATGTCATTCATTAGCCCGTATAATAAGCCTGCACGATAAGCATCGCCACAGCCTGTTGGGTCTTGTGTAGATTGCGTTTTTGCTGGGGCAATGTTAATCACTTCGCCATTGGTGTGGATTTCACTGCCTTTAGCGCCTTTGGTGATAATGAGTGCGTCTACCATTGAAGCAATAGTTGCTAAATCTAGGTTTGTTTTCTCTTGTAGCATTTGTGATTCATAGTCATTGACTGCTACATAGTTTGCCTGCTTAATAAAGGCGGTTAATTCTTCACCTGAGAACATCGGCATACCCTGACCTGGGTCAAAGATAAAAGCGATGTTGCTATCTGCAAATTGTTTTGCGTGTTCAATCATACCGTCGCGTCCATCGGGTGAGACGATGCCAATATCAGCCACAGAAGCATTACTGACTTGGTTTTGGTGCGACTCGCTCATCGCACCCGGGTGAAAAGCAGTAATTTGGTTGTCATTCATATCAGTGGTGATAAAGGCTTGACCTGTGTAAGTGCCCTCAATTACTTTTATATGCGTGGTATTCATATGATGAGATTCCATCCAATTCATATAAGGGGTAAAGTCTTCGCCCACGGTTGCCATTGGCACGGAGTTGGCGCCTAATAAATGTAGATTGTAAGCGATATTGCCACCACAACCACCAAACTCTTTGCGCATGGTTGGCACTAAGAATGAGACATTCAGCATATGTACCTTGTCGGGTAAGATATGGTTTTTAAATTGGTCGTGAAAAACCATAATAGAATCAAAGGCGTAAGAGCCACAAATGAGAGCTGTTTTTGACATTGTTTTCTCCTTTTTTTATGTAGGTGTTTCGGTTTACTTTCTTAATTGTTCGGGTATTGGAAAGTGTGTGCTTTCTTTCACGCCACCTACTTCAATCACTTCGTTTGCACCGTGATCGCGCAAATAATCAATGACTTCTTGTACCAATATTTCAGGCGCTGATGCGCCTGCTGTAACCCCAATAGTATTGACATCAGTTAGCCAACTTGGTTGAATTTCGTTTGCACCGTCAATCAAATAAGCGTTTTTTTGCATTTTTTCGGCAATTTCTCTCAAGCGATTTGAGTTGCTAGAGTTGCTAGAGCCTAATACCAAGAGCATGTCAGAATCTTGCATGAGTGTTTTAACGGCGTCTTGTCGGTTTTGCGTCGCATAGCAAATATCATCTTTTTGCGGTGATTTAATCTCAGGAAATCTATCTTTTAGCGCATTAACAATTTGCTGGGTATCGTCAATGGATAAGGTGGTTTGTGTTGTATAAGAAAGTTGTTTGTTGTCCAAATTTAACTTATCTACATCTGCAACGGTTTCAATCAATGTAACACTTGCACTTTGGTTTGATTGCCCAAGTGTGCCTTCTACTTCTGGGTGTCCTTCGTGTCCAATTAAGATGACTTGATGGTTTTTTTTTTGTTTGCGCACGACTTCCTTATGGACTTTGGTGACCAGTGGACAGGTAGCGTCATAAATAATTGCACCGAGTTCATTGGCTTGTTGGCGCACTGCCTTTGATACACCGTGTGCGCTAAAAATCACCACTTTGCCTGCTGGCACTTCATCGATTTCTTCAACAAAAATCGCACCTTTGGTTTTAAGGCTATCTACTACAAATTTGTTGTGCACTACTTCATGACGCACATAAATAGGCGCACCATGCAATTCTAATGCACGCTCAACGATTTCAATGGCACGCTCAACCCCTGCGCAAAAACCTCGTGGATTGGCAAGTAGCACCTTCATTGAGGGCTTTTAGATTTTTCAAGTATTTCTATTTGGAATGAGACATCACAACCTGCCAAGGGGTGATTAAAATTTACGGTAATATTGTCGCCATCAATTTTATCAATACAGCCTGCATAAGAATCACCTGCGGGTGTTTTAAATTCAACGCCATTATTAAGCTTGATGTCTAACTCCTTAGGGAACTCAGCGCGACGCATCACTTGAATGGCGTCGCTCTCAGCTTGACCAAAGGCCTCACTGGCACTTAACAAGAAGGTTTGCAGTTTGCCCACTTTTGCTTCTTTAATGCAAGATTCTAGGCAAGGGTCAAGTTGCCCATCGCCAACTTCAAATTCAAAAGGGGTGTCAAGCGAGGCATCAACCAATTCACCACTTGCGTGTGTGAGCTTGTAGAAGATTTTGTATTTAGCCATGTAGAGCTTGTAGCAGTTGGTGTACTTTGTCGCGCAAATCTCTGCGATGTACAATCATATCGATTGCGCCTTTTTCAAGTAAAAATTCACTGCGTTGAAAGCCTGGTGGCAACTCCTCTCGCACTGTTTGCTCCACTACTCTAGGCCCAGCAAAACCAATCAGTGCATTTGGCTCGGCAATGTGAATATCGCCTAGCATGGCAAAGCTGGCAGACACACCACCCATGGTTGGATCGGTTAAAATTGAGATAAATGGAATTTTTTTGTTGCTGAGTAATTTTAGTGCCAGTGATGTTTTGCTCATTTGCATAAGCGAAAACAAGCCTTCTTGCATGCGTGCACCGCCGGATGCTGAAAAACAAACCAGCGGCACATCAGTATCCATACAAAGTTGCGCTGCACGGACAAATTTTTCGCCCACTACTGAGCCCATTGAACCACCCATAAATTTAAAATCAAATGCAGCTACAACAACGCTCATCCCATGTAGCGTACCACTTTTTACAACTAAAGCGTCTTTTTCATTGGTGGTTTTTTGTGCTTGAATAATGCGTTCTTTGTATTTCTTTTGGTCTTTAAATTTTAAAGGATCAACTGCAACCAAATCAGGTGCAATTTCTTTTTGTCCATCTTCGTCTAAAAAACTATTGAGGCGTACACGAGCAGAAATACGCATGTGATAATCGCATTTGGGACAAACATAATCCAACCCTTCTAACTCTTCTGAATAAAGGGTAGTTTCACACTTGGGGCACTTTCTCCACAAGCCCTCTGGAATATTTTTCTTCGCTACACTGGTAATAGAAGGTAGGATTTTTTCTAACCAACTCATCGTTACTCCTTAATTGCTCTTGAAATTTCGTTTGCCAACGCGCCAACACTTGCTAACATTTTATCCTTATTCTCATTATATTTTTCAATAAATGACACTAATGATGAGCCAACAATCACCGCATCTGCTGATTTAGAGACCACTTTGGCGGTTGCTGCATCTTTAATGCCAAAGCCAACACCAATAGGCAAGTTGATGAATTGGCGGATTCTACTCATATTTGTATTCACGATATCAATATTTAGATGTCCAGCACCGGTCACGCCTTTGAGTGAAACAAAATAAACAAAGCCAGAGGCAATATTGGCTAAAGCTGCTAAGCGCTCGTTAGTCGTGGTTGGCGCCACTAAGAAAATAAAGTCAATATCCGCACCATCCAAACACGCTTTTAAATCTTGTGCTTCTTCGGGCGGCATATCTACTACCAATATGCCATCTACACCACTTTCACTTGCCACATCGGCAAATGCCTGGTAACCAAACACTTCAATTGGGTTGAGATAACCCATCAAAACGATTGCAGTTGTGTCATTAGTTTGTCTGAATTTTTCTACTAAAGTCAACACATCACGCAAACTCACACCGTCTGCTACTGAGCGTTCATGTGATTTGGCAATGACAGGGCCATCAGCCATCGGATCTGAAAACGGCACACCGAGCTCAATCACATCTGCACCATTGGCAACTAATGTTTGCATGAGTTCAAAGGTATTGTTTAAGCCACTATCACCTGCGGTAATAAAGGGGATAAAGGCTTTTTGCCCTTGTTTTCTTAGGCTTTGAAAGATATTTTTTATTCTTGACATAATCGGGTGTTTAATGTTGACAATTTTTCGCAAATTTTATTGGTTTCACAAATCTCGAAAGATGTATTTTCAAACTTTATTTTTATGTCTTTAATTGAAAACAAATTATCCCAAACAACAATCTCGGTGTCATTCTTAACTACTACATAATAGAGAATGGGAACGGCATTCTGAATAATCTCAATAGACTTCGTGTACTTTTTGCCAAGATTGTTTAATATATCCTTCGATGTTTTGTTCTTTAACTGCTCTTTCAAATCTTTTAATTCAATTAAAATAACCCTATTTTCTATCATTTCAATATAGTCAACTTGGCATGCTTGGCCGTATTTTTTACCCAAGGAAGAAACAAATCCGCCATCATTCATATCAAATAATATCGCTTTACAATCTGCCATCTCTTTATTTCCGTGTTTTTCAGCATGCTGAATTGTTTTGCAATAGTTGGTTAAATCGACCATTCTTTGCGTCTTCTGTGTATAGGTCTGTGTATGGAGATGACAATTTTTCTCTTGATTCTATTAAATTTTCAGTAATATTACTAGAGTCAAATTCAAACAAGCCACCCTCTTTTGTGAAATGATTAATCGCAATAAAATCGCCGTCTTTTTCTTTAGTGTGGACTTCTAACGCCTTAATCATATCCAAACTATGCGTTGCCATCACCACATTAACGCCGCTTTCTGCCAATTTAATTAAGGTTTTGGTTAATAAGACCTGCCAAGTTGGGTGTAGGTTTGTTTCTGGTTCATCAAAAAAGACAAACGAGCCTTTACTTATTACATTATTTTTTAATAACGTTTGAATCATGCCTAAATTTGTCATGCCAAAAGAAATTAAGTTTTTATCAATGCTTCTGTTAGAATCATCAACAAAAGACAGGCGACCATTTTCAAAAATAAATTCCCCACCAATTTCTGCTTTTAACTCAGTTACTAATTTTGAAATAATCTCCAATGGCGGGTTAGTTGACTTGGTGTTTAAGGCTTTATCTAAATCATAAAAATATTTTGGTACACCTGTTAAGTCATTCTTTTCTTCAACCTCTTTAGATTTATTCAATGCATCCCTGACACTCCAATAGGCAGGAGACTCAAAAAATACTACTCTTGAAAGCTTGGATATATCATCAATAAAAAATGAGTCTAAATTAAAATTAATAATATTTTTTGCATCAAAAGATATGTTAAGTCCATAATCGGCAGATAGGCTTGTTTTTTCTTCATCAAAAGAAACCAGTTCTGATATGTTGGCTATTTGGAAATTTTCTTGCAATTCTTTTTTTAAAGCATCATCTAATAGTTCAACATATCTTTTCTTTCCTTCTGTTAAATTAAGGATTAAAGAGCTTAAAGATTTTCTTAAAATATTAGAAGGGTAACTCACAGATTTGATTTTTTGTTTTTTTTCTAATTTGGTTAAGTATTCTATAAATCTATTAAAATTTTTAATCTGTGTATCGGTTGTAGTAGAGCGAGTTTGAATATAAGCACCTATAGAGTAATCTTTCATATCCATTAATAGGGATTGAAGTTCGTTAAGAGTTAATTTTAATAATTGGATATTTTTTTTATCTTCTTTGCTTTTGCGCGTTAAAGATTTATCAAAAAAATCAATTCCTAGGCTACTCATTCGAATATTATTAGTAGCCTCAATATAAAGTAAATTCTTATTAACAATATTAAAAACGGAATACAGAGTCTTGGTAAAAAAACTTTTACCCGTGCCATTTTCACCCGTCAGCACAGTTAAAGGGCGAACCTTTACTGTGCCATCTTTCAGCTTCCCTAAGTTCTTAACCTTAATATCTAGTAGATTCATAATGTTACCTCTTGCTAAGGTTATGCACACTATCAACCAGTACTTTCATATTTTCAGGGTCAACATCAGGTGTAATACCGTGACCAAGGTTAAAAATATGCCCTGTATCGCCTTTGAATTGTGATAACACTTTTTTCACTTCTCGCTCAATGATTTCAGGCGTAGCGTAGAGAACGGCGGGGTCAAGGTTGCCTTGAATGGCGACTTTATTGCCAACCTCTTGTTGTGCTTGTGACAGCTCAACCGTCCAGTCAATACCAATACCATCACAGAGCGTATCGGCAATATAAGTTAAATATTTGCCACCATTCTTACTGAACAGTGTGATCGGAATATTAGGATGCTTGGCTTTGATGCCCTTAACAATTTTTGCCATATAGTCCAGTGAAAAATCCAGATAATTTTGCTTGGATAGTACGCCACCCCAAGTGTCAAAAATCATTACGCTATCGGCACCTGATAAAATTTGTTGGTTAAGATAGGCAATCACGCTATGGGCTAATTTGTCTAATAGTAAATGCAGGGCCTTTGGTTCATTAAACAACATCTTTTTAGTATTGGCAAATGTCTTACTGCTACCACCTTCAATCATATAGGTTGCCAAAGTCCATGGGCTACCACTAAAACCAATCAAGGGCACACGGTTATTTAGTGCTTTTTTAATGGTTGAAACACCATCAAAAACATAAGTTAAATCGTTATTGATCTCACTTGGTAATTTCTCAATATCTTGCAGATTTTGAATCGGGTTTTTAAATTTCGGACCTTCGCCTTCTGAAAAATACAAGCCTAAGCCCATCGCATCAGGAATGGTCAAAATATCAGAGAATAAAATTGCTGCATCTAAGTCAAATCTATCAATGGGTTGTAGCGTGACTTCACAGGCTAATTCTGGATTTTTGCACAACGATAAAAAATCACCCGCTTGTTTTCGAGTGGCACGATACTCCGGTAAATAACGCCCTGCTTGACGCATTACCCAAATTGGTGTGCGTGTTGTGGGTTTTTTTAATAAAGCGTTAATGTAGTCGAATGACATAGTCTTAAGTAAGTAAATAGTGAGTTAGTAATTATAGCGATTTTGCTTGGTAGCCGGGTATAAAAAAAAGCCACAAATTGTGGCTTTTTATTGGGGAAGCGGTTTGTTTATCGCTTGAACGAACCGTAACGAGATTTAAACTTCTCAACGCGACCTGCGCTATCCATAATTTTTTGCTTGCCTGTGTAGAAAGGGTGGCAACTTGAACACACATCTAAGTGCAACTCCTCTTTGCCAATCGTTGAGCGTGACTCAAAAGCGTTGCCGCATGAACATACTACTTTTACAGTGTCGTAATTAGGGTGGATATCTGTTTTCATGTTATTATTTATGCAAATCTCTAAAGAGGGAGCATTATATACCATTGTTGAGTAAAATACAATTGTGAATAACATTAACGCCATCATTCTTGCTGCCGGCAAAGGCACGCGTATGAATTCTACCAAACCAAAAGTCTTACAAGTCCTATCAGACAAGACTTTACTTGAACATGTGCTGATGCAGGCACAAGCACTTTGTTCACAAGTGTTTGTAGTGGTTGGCCTTGGTAGTGAGCAGGTGTGCCAAGCCCTTGATGATGATTCAATTAACTGGGTAGAGCAGAGCGAACAACTTGGCACGGGTCATGCGGTTCAGCAGGCTACGCCGTATATCAATGATGATTCAATTTCTTTAGTGTTGTATGGCGATGTGCCACTTATCCGGCAATCAACTTTAAAAGACCTGATCACTCAAGCACAAAAAAGTGGTGTGGCACTCCTTTCGGTGATGCTTGACAATCCAGCAGGTTATGGTCGTATTATTCGTAAGGATAATCAAATTCAAGCTATTGTTGAGCAAAAAGATGCAAATACTGAGCAACTTATGATTTGTGAAGTCAATACAGGTATTATGGTGCTTGATAGTGGTTTATTAAAAGCTTATTTGGGCAATTTAAACGCAAATAATGCACAAGGCGAGTTTTATTTGACCGATATTATTGCAATGGCGGTGAAAGACGGTAAAACAATTGCATCAGTCATTGCAGAAAATGACAGTGAGGTAGCAGGTGTGAATGATAAAGTGCAATTGGCAGAATTAGAAAGAGTCTTTCAGAAAAATCAAGCAAATCAATTTATGCAACAAGGCTTAACGCTAAAAGACCCTGCGCGTTTTGATTGCCGAGGAACGCTTAATTTTGGGCAAAATTGTGAAGTTGATGTTAATGTGGTGGTTGAGGGTGATGTTTCGCTTGGAGATAACACGACAATTGCACCGAATTGTATAATAAAAAACGCTAAAATTGGCACTAATGTAGTTATCTTGCCTAATTCAGTTATTGAAGATGCCATTATTGGCGATGGCGCATCTATCGGACCATTTGCACGCATCCGCCCTGAGGCTCATATTGGTGAAAGCGCCAAGATTGGCAACTTTGTTGAGGTGAAAAAATCCACTATTGGCAAGGGTTCAAAAATCTCCCACCTAAGTTATGTGGGCGATACTATCATGGGTGAGGGTGTTAATATCGGCGCTGGCGTGATTACTTGTAATTATGATGGTGTTAATAAGCACCAAACCACGATTGAAGACGGTGTATTTGTCGGCTCAGATACGCAATTCATCGCACCAGTGACTATCGGTAAAAATGCCACTATTGGTGCAGGCTCAACTATCGCTAAAGATGTGCCAGGTGGTAAACTCAGTCTAAGTCGCACTAAGCAGGCTGTGCTAAAAAACTGGAAAAAACCAATTAAAAAATAAATGTACTCACTACCTCGTAATGTTTGGTTATTGGCGATTAGCTTGTCATTATTTATGTCTTTGACGGTTTTTTTGATTTTCCTTGGGGTATTATTGGTCAATCTTTAGCGCCCAATATTGGTTTATCAACCCTACCGGTGGCAATGATTGCGGTGGGTACTGCTAGCAGTATTATTCCTGTTGTTTATATTACGTCTAAAATTGGTAGAAGGCGTACTTTTTTAGGGGTTTGTGTTTATACAATTGCTGTTATTGCACTTGCTATCATGGTCTTGGAATTAAAATCATTTTATTTGTTTTGTCTATCCACTTTCTTATTTGGCGTTACTGTAGCGACTATGAATCAGTTTAGGTTTGCCGCCATTGAAAGTGTTGATGAAAACCTCAGTGCAACAGCTACTTCAGCAGTGCTTATTGGGGGTTTGGTTTCTGCTTTTTTAGGTCCAGAGCTTGCAACCTTGGGAAAAGATTGGTTTGACACCGCCTTTGTTGGCTCGTTTTTATTACTCAGCATTTGTTTTATAGTCG
>NZ_CDSC02000099.1 GCF_001298715.1 Bathymodiolus azoricus thioautotrophic gill symbiont | reverse complement strand
TTATCGTGCTATGCCCTCAGTCGGTGCGTCTTTACAGTGGTGGCAAATTGATGTGCTTGGTTTTGATGAATCATTTTTTGCTAAGTTATCAGCAATTAGTGGTGCGATAGCTTTGGCAGGGATGTGGCTGAGTGCTAAATTTATTGTTAAGCGCAATATTGGCGAAGTATTGATATTTTTAACTATTATTGGCACTTTGTTGTTTCTACCGATTGTGGCAATGTATTATGATGTACACACATTATTTGGTGTTGAAGCCAGAACGGTGGCATTAGTAGATACTGCATTGGCTTCGCCGTTTGATTATATCGCACAAGTGTTGATGTTAACTTTGGTGGCAATTTATGCCCCTGAAGGCAAAAAAGGCACTTGGTTTGCACTGATGGCATCGCTGATGAATATTGCCTTATCTGCGAGTGGTTTGTTAACTAAGTATTTGAACAAAATCTTTGTTGTTAGTCGTGAGGTGGTGAGCGATGGTGTTGTCACTGTTGCGCAAGATTACGCACAATTGGGTGGTTTGTTGTGGGTGGTGGTAATTTCAAGTTGTATTATTCCCATCATTGTAATTATTAAATATAATCCGAGTAAATTATGAAAATTAGATCTTATTTTTTATGGGTGTTAATTTTGGTCATACTTGACCAAATGAGCAAATGGCTAGCTTATGAGACTTTAGGCGGTATTGGCAATTCAGTTGATATTAATGCATTCTTTTCTTTAACTTTTGCACATAATTATGGGGCAGCATTTAGTCTTTGGGCTGATGGTGGTGGTTGGCAGCGTGATTTTTTATCAAGTATTTCTGTTATTGCGAGTATCGCTATTACCATTTGGATATTCAAAACACCCTTAAAACAAAAGTTTAAGCTTATCAGTCTAACCCTGATTTTATCAGGCGCTGTTGGTAACATGATTGATAGAATTACAAATGGCTTTGTGGTTGATTTTATTCATTTTCATTATCAAGATTTTCATTGGCCAATTTTTAACTTTGCCGATATTTTTATTACTGTTGGTGTGGTATTGTTGCTAATAGTGGATTGGAAAAAATGAGTGATTGCTTAATCATTGGTGGTGGTGCGATTGGCATGATGAGCGCAAGAACGCTATCAATGGCAGGTGCTTGTGTGACTTTGCTAGACCAGCGTGAATGCGGGAAAGAGTCTTCTTGGGCAGGTGGTGGTATTATCAGCCCGCTTTATCCTTGGCACTATAGTGATTTGGTGAATGAACTAAGCATTGCCTCTCAAGCGGTGTACGGTGATTTATGTGCTACTTTGTTTGAGGATACGGGTATTGACCCTGAATATATCCGATCAGGTTTGTTAATGATGGATGAATACAACACACTCAAAGCACAAGCATGGATGGACAAATACAAGCTTACTACCAGCACACATCCCAAAGGTGGTTTATTTAAAAATATTGCACAAGTACGCAATCCAAGATTATTAAACGCACTTAAAGCTGATATTCTTAAACGCGGGGTTGAGATTGTTGAACACACCAAAGTTGATGATTTGATTATTAAAGATAATATTGCACTGGGTGCTAAGACTAAAAACAAAGATTATTATGCCGATAATACAATTATTTGTAGTGGCGCTTGGAGCTCGTCTTTGTTAGGTGATGATGGCAAAATATTTCCCATTAAAGGACAGATGATTATCGTTAAGACTGAGGTAAATGCATTAGAGCATATTGTGCTTGACCAAGGTCACTATATTATTCCTAGAAAAGATGGGCAACTTTTGATTGGCTCTACCATGGAAGACGCCGGCTTTGATAGAAGCACTGATAAGCAGGTGGGTGATGAGTTACTTGCCTTTGCTGCTGAGCGGCTTGTGCAGTTGAAAGGTGCTAAGATTGAGCATCACTGGGCGGGTTTTCGACCCGCAAGTAAATCGGATGTGGTTGTTGGTAAGCACGCTCAGTTAGAGCGCCTGTATATCAACACTGGGCATTTTCGTAATGGACTTAATATGGCACCAGAAAGTGCCAATAGAATAAAAAACCTAATATGTTGATTAGAACAATAGAGCAAGATTTGTTTGTATCTTATTCAGATGACATCCCCACTTTCTTAAAAAATATTTATGCTGCTAGAGGCGTTTCAGAAGCGCAGTTATCTTTGGGTTTAGATAGTTTACTAAGGCCTAACTTTGGGCAATTGGATATTGCACTTGATGTGCTTGAAAAAGCCTTATTGTGCGATAAGCGCATTTTAATCGTGGGAGATTTTGATTGTGATGGTGCTACCGCATCGGTTGTGGCAGTTAAGTCATTACGATTGATGGGTGCTAAATATGTTGACTTTTTAGTACCTAATCGTTTTGAGCATGGTTATGGTTTGAGTCCAGAAATTGTTGAATTGGCAATTAAAGAGAAACAACCTGATTTAATTATTACGGTTGATAATGGTATCTCAAGTTTTGAAGGGGTAGCATTGGCAAAAGCATCTGCCATTAATGTGATTATTACCGATCACCATTTGCCTAGTGAGACTTTGCCTGAGGCAGATGCGATCATTAATCCTAACCTTAAAGGTTGTGATTTTTTAAGTAAAAATCTTGCAGGCGTTGGCGTGTGTTTTTATTTGATGTCAGCACTTAAAACACGTCTTAATAAGCGTGATTATTTTACCAAGCAGAATATTGCATTGCCAGATTTGCGCACAGTATTAGATTTAGTGGCACTTGGTACGGTGGCAGATGTGGTTAAACTTGACCAAAATAATAGAATTTTAATTGACCAAGGGCTTAAGCGTATTCGCGCCAAACAATGTTCGCTAGGTATTTTGGCGTTGTTGGAAATCGCCAATAGAAAAGCGCAAACCTTGCAGGCTAGTGACTTGGGTTTTGCCGTAGGACCAAGGCTTAATGCAGCAGGGCGCTTGAGCGATATTTCTCGTGGTATTAAATGCTTGCTAACGGATGATATAAATGATGCTCGGCGTTATGCAGCAGAGTTAGAGCAATTTAACCAAGCCCGCAAAGCGCAGCAAGCACTTATGCAAGAACAAGCGCAAGCTATTATTGACACACAGAGTGTTGAAACTGATAAATTTGCACTGAGTTTATTTGATGCCTCTTGGCACGAGGGTATTGTTGGTATTGTCGCTGGAAAATTGAAAGAAGATTATCATTGTCCAGTAGCAGTATTTGCACAATCAGGCGAAGAATTTATAAAAGGCTCTATTCGTTCTATTCCTGATGTGCATATTAAAGATTTGTTAGATCTGATAGATAGAGAAAATCCTAATTTGATTTTAAAATTCGGCGGTCATGCAATGGCGGCAGGGCTAAGCATTAGAAAAGAGAATTTTGCAGTATTTAAAAAGGTATTTAATGATTTTATTCAAGCGTATTTGAATAACGAACTTCCTAAGGCAGAACTCTTAACTGATGGACGATTAGAAGCGTTTGACATAACTTTAGACAATGCACAACTAGTGGCAGATAGCGGACCATGGGGGCAAGGATTTGAAGAACCTATTTTTTATGGGGATTTTGAGATAGTCACTCAAAGAATTGTAGGTGAAAAACACCTTAAATGCAGCCTTAAACTTGTTGGTGATAATATAGTACATGACGGGATTGCATTTTTTCAAGCACCCATTGATAAAACAACAGCACAAATTGCTTATAAGTTATCCATTAACGAGTGGCAAGGAAAAACCAACTTACAATTAATGGTTGAGCAAATTAAATGATAAATAAGTGTTAAATAGTATGGATATTATCAGTAATAGCGAATTGTAAAAAGAGTTGCAGGCGTTTTTTGATAGCGAATTATCTGATTTTAAAGAGACGCTGGAAAAATCGCCAAGTGGGTGAAAAGTGGGCTTCTGATGATTATTCCTATTTATGCAAAGGTCTCTTAA
>NZ_CDSC02000512.1 GCF_001298715.1 Bathymodiolus azoricus thioautotrophic gill symbiont | reverse complement strand
ACCCGTCTTATTTCTGAGCGTGCAAAAGTCAAAGAGAAGTTATCCACGCTCGCCCGAACTGATCCTAAAGGGTTTAGTCGAGCGTAGATAACTTAGACTTTTACACAGTCAGAATAAGACTACATTTTTTAACCCTAATTCTCTTTCTTTATTAAAGAAAGGCACAAAAATGAAAATGCTTTAGTAGAAGGATTTTCGAGTTTTGCTATGTATGCTACCATTCAATATTTGCCATGATATTGAATGGGTGGTTCTATTTTTGGATTTGGGGTATAATTTGCACTCGAAAACTAGTTACTACTTACTACTAGTTAACAACAAAGGGTAATAAAATGAAAACACAATTAAAAGTAATTGCATTGTCGGTTTTGGTCGCTACATCGACCTATGCAGAAGAAAACAAGGGAATGTATTTTGGTTTAGGCATGGTTCAAACAAAATTTAGCGATACTGATGAAGGTGATACTTTTGACTACAAAAAAAATAATTGGAAAGCATTGATTGGAACGCGTTTGAACAGCAACTGGTCGATTGAAGGACAATATACTAATTTTTCTAAAGACGAGAATGAAGTGCTCTTAGATGCAACCAATACATTGGTTATGGGTGGAATGGCTGGAAAGAGTATTGGTGTGGCTGGACTTTACCATTTTAATCCGCAAGGGAACTATTCACCTTTTGTGAAGTTGGGTTGGCATTATTGGGATTTCAAAGCAACTATTCAAGGGTATAGCGGAAGCGAAAGTATCGATGGTAATGATGCATTTTTTGGCGTTGGTGTAGATGGGAAAATTAACGAGACAATCAAATATCGTGTTGAGTTTGAGCGTGTGAAAACAAGTGATTTGAATATAGATAA
>NZ_CDSC02000199.1 GCF_001298715.1 Bathymodiolus azoricus thioautotrophic gill symbiont | reverse complement strand
CTATTTTTGGATTTGGGACATTGTTAACTGTCGGGTTAATAGCAAAACAAGTGTATAATTTTATCCCTTGAACTTAATTAGGATAAAGCATCATGGAACATCACCCACTCATTAAAGAATTTCCTGAACACAAAGAGAAAATTCACGAACTAAAAGTTAATAACAATCATTTTAGAAAGTTAGCTTTTGAATACGAAGGTATTGATAAAGCAATTGTTCGCGGCGAGCAAGGTATTGAAAATCTAGGTGATGTTTATCTTGAAAACTTGAAAAAAGAGCGTTTGTTACTCAAAGATTTACTCTACAAAATGTTGCAAAATTAGCAAAATCCGAGTATAATTATCCCTTTTATATTTTTTAGAGCATAACACTTATGTCAATTGATACACAAGCAATCATTAAACAGTACCAGTCTTCTGAAGGCGACACTGGTTCAACCAATGTACAAGTTGCACTATTAACTGCACGCATCCAACACTTAACCGGTCACTTTAAAACACATAAAAAAGACCATCACTCAAGAAGAGGTTTATTACGCTTAGTTTCTCAGCGTAAGAAGTTATTGGCTTATCTTAGAAGTAACGATACAAGTGCTTATTCAAATTTAATTTCTCGTTTAGGTCTTAGAAAGTAATTTCGTGCCTTAAATAAAAAAAGCCCCTTCTTTGTGGGGCTTTTTTTATATCTGTTAGTGCGTAAAATGCTTGCTTATGGAACTCTCACCCACTTATCAAAAAATTGACGATCTAACTCAGCGTTCGTCTGCTTTATCCATACACCTAAATTTAGAAGAAAAACAAGGTTGCTTGGAGGAAGTGTTATTAGAAATGGAAAATCCAGATATTTGGTCTAACCCAGAAACCGCACAAGCTTTGGGCAAGGAAAAATCAACCTTAGAATCTATTTGCCAGACTTTTGATAACGCAAATGCGATTTTAGCAGATGCCAAAGAACTCTTAGATATGGCGCAATCTGAAAGTGATGAAGATACCGCTAACAGTGTAATTGCTGATTTGGAGGCAATTGAAATTTCTATTGCAAGGTTAGAGTTTCAAAGAATGTTCAGTGGCAAATTGGATATAAACCACGCTTACTTAGATATTCAATCTGGCTCAGGTGGGACTGAAGCACAAGATTGGGCAGAAATGGTGTTGCGCATGTATCTGCGTTGGGGTGAAAAACACAACTTCAAAGTCAAATTGATGGAAGCCTCAGCAGGTGAGGTTGCTGGCATTAAATCTGCCACTATTCATTTTGAAGGTGAATATGCCTTTGGTTGGCTCAGAAGCGAAATCGGCATCCATCGTTTGGTTAGAAAATCCCCCTTCAATGCTAATGGAAAACGCCATACCTCTTTTTGCTCAGTGTTCGTATCCCCTGAGATTGATGACAATATCGATATTGAAATCAACAAGAGTGAGATTCGTATTGATACCTACCGAGCCAGTGGCGCAGGTGGACAACATGTGAATAAAACCGACTCTGCTGTTCGCATCACACACTTACCGACCAGCACCGTGGTGCAATGTCAAGATGGGCGTAGTCAACACGCCAATAAAGACCAAGCGATGAAACAACTCAAATCCAAACTGTATGAATTAGAAATGCAAAAACGCAACAGTGAAAACCAAGAAACTGAAGACGGAAAATCTGACATTGGCTGGGGTCATCAAATTCGTTCTTATGTATTGGACCAATCTCGCATTAAGGACTTACGCACAGGGGTTGAATCATCTAACACTCAAGATGTCTTAGATGGCAACTTAGATAAATTTATTGAGGCAAGTTTAAAAGCGGGGTTATAACTTTCTTTGTTTTTGATAATTTTTACCCCATTTTTCTAACGATAAAATCGTATTTTTAAGTGATTTTCCCTGTTCCGTAAGACTGTACTCAACCTTAGGTGGCACCACTCTATACACCTTTCGATGAACCAATCCATCGCTTTCAAGCTCTCTGAGTTGTTTAGTGAGCATTCTTTGGGTAATATTTGGCATAAATTTTCTCAATTCACCAAATCTTTTTTTATCCTCAATCAAATGATACAAAATAATTCCCTTCCATTTACCACCGATTAAACTAAGGGTTAATTCTACGGGGCAATTCGCTCCTCTTTTATTTTCCATTTTTTACTCCTTTAGTATAATAAAGTATACTATATGCCAATTATGTGCCTACTTGACAAAAATATATTGTTATTCTATCATTCTTTTTTAACTCAATAACAGGAATAGACAAAATGAAAAAAATAATTAACTTTATCAATATCACTTTATTACTTGCCTTTATAAACACAGTTTACGCTTATCAATTGCCAGAAGCTAAACAAGTGAATATCGATCAAAGCATTGCAACCAAACAAGCAGATAAAATGATATTAGCAGCTAAACGATATGCAGCTTTTTGGAATACTGGTGAAGAAAAATTCGCAAAACAAGCGCTGGCAAATGACTTTATAGATCTTAACCTTCCTAAAGGCAGAAAACAAGGCAAACAAGGTCCATTAGATGCCTCAAAATGGTTTCGTAGCGTTGTACCCGATTTGACCGCAAATATTGAGGAGATGTTTGTTGTGGAAGATAAAGTAATTTTACGGCTAAAATTTAAAGGACATTTTACGGGTAAATTTTATAACACTGCTGGCAAAGGGCAAAAAATTGAATTTAGCGCCGTAGATATGTACACCATTGAAAATGGCAAGATAAAAAGTAATTGGCATCTTGAAGACAATCAAACTTTAATGCAGCAATTAAATAAATATCCAAGCTCTAAAAACTTTACATTATTTAGTAAAGACATAAAAACAGAAAAAACCATAACTACCAATCAATACTGGAACAATTTTGGCTGCACAGGAAAAAATGAACGCCCTGATTTGTCTTGGACTGGCATACCTAAAGACACCAAAAGTTTGGCAATTACCTTTTATGACAAAGATGCGCCAACGGGTAGCGGATTTTGGCATTGGACAGCTTACAATATTCCCGCAGACACAAAAAACATCGATCCAAACACTTTACCGCAAGGAGCAGTTGATGCCAATACAGATATGGGAAAACCAGGTTATTTTGGCCCCTGCCCTCCCGTAGGCAGAACTCACAACTATGTATTTACCCTGCACGCTTTAGATACAGATAAATTAACCCCGCCAGCAGGTGCTACTTCAGCTTTAGTTAGATTTTTTATTAACCAACATACGATTGCCAAAACAACACTATCTGTCATTGCTGGGCCGAGAAAATAAAGAGGGAAAAATAATGACTCATCAAATTATTAAAGATTTAAACTGGCGACATTCAACCAAAAAATATGATGCCACTCAACAAGTGTCTGAAGAAAATTGGGAGATAATTTATAAGACAATGCGTTTGTCTGCCTCATCTATTAATTCACAGCCTTGGCGCTTTATAGTGATAAAAAGCAAAGCAGCAAGAATGCGCATGAGTCAAACATTTGCCCATAAATTTGAATTTAATGAACCGCATGTTCACGAGAGTTCAGCAATCATTTTATTCGCCCATAATCCCAAATATACTCGTGAAGATTACGCCGAAGTGGTGGACAAAGGCATTGAAGATGGTAGAACCAAACCTGAAGATAGGGAAGATGCCTTTGGTGGGTTTTTCTTCGCTGAACTCAACACCGATAAAAATGGCAACACCGCCCCTTGGACAAAGGCACAACTATATTTAGCACTGGGTAACACACTACACACTCTAGCTCGTTTAAGAATTGATTCAACGCCGATAGAAGGGATAGATACTGACTTGGTCAATCAAGAATTTAAACAAGAACTGGGTGGTTATCAATGCGAAGTAGCGCTAGCAATAGGCTATCGACACACCGAAGACTACAACGATAAACTGACAAAAACTCGTCGTAGCTTGAAAAGTATCCTATTTGAAATATAGAAATAATGAATATAGAGTTTAATCATATCGGTCTAAGGTGTAAAAATATTGACACTATTGCCACTTTTTTCATAGAAATAATCGGTTTAATGAAAGGCTTTAGACCACCGTTCACTTTCTCTGGATATTGGCTATATTTACCACAAAATAAGCATAATGCAATCATTCATATTTTTGCTGAAGAGGCGAATTTTAATGGCTTTTCATCAAAAACTAACAATAATAATAACCTGCTTGATCATATTGCTTTTTCTAGGAATGATTATTCAGATTTTATCCAACATATAACCAACTTAAAAATTTCTTTTAACGAAAATTTTGTACCCGATTCAAATACACAACAAGTATTTGTAAAAGGTCCGGAAAATTTAATCATTGAAATTGATTTTATTAATCCATAGGGGAAAAATATGAACATATTATTAATTACAGCAGGATATTCGATTTTTGATGCCAAAGGGCAGCTTAACGGGTTCTTAAGTTATTTAACCGATAAAACTTTGAGTAAAAAAGGTCATAAAGTAAAAATCTCAGATGTAACCAAAGAAACACTAGATATGGATAGAGAGCTAGACAAGCTTTTATGGGCAGATGCCATTATTTACATTATGCCAATTATGTGGTTCAATATGCCCGCTCCATTGGTTAAATGGCTTGATGAGGTTTTACTGTATGAAAAAACTTTTGTTATTACCGATGAATACGGCGAAGGTGGTCAAGTTCCAGCTGATAAATTTATGATTGTAACGACTTCTAATATGAATAGTAGTGATTTGGGTAAAGGTTTTGTCCTAAAAAATGCATCTCATATTAATGATTTGTTACAGCCATTGATAATGACCAACCATTATTTAAGCATTCGCAACCAAATCCCGACTTTTCATGCAGATAATGTAATTGCAGGTGACACTAATTGGATTGAAAAAGACTATATTAAACACCTTAATAAATATT
>NZ_CDSC02000110.1 GCF_001298715.1 Bathymodiolus azoricus thioautotrophic gill symbiont | reverse complement strand
GATGATAGATACCTCAGAGAAAATCATCAAAATTGTTTAGCAAGACCCATGTCGATATCCACCAAAACTGAAGTATTGCCAGTCACAAAGATTGAACCCGCCACAAACATCGAAGTAGATTTAATAACCGATATGCTAGACTGGATTGAAAACACCCCACAATCCATCTATGCTCTACTAGGGGATTATGGCATGGGAAAAACCTTTAGTTGCCGTATTCTATCCGCCAAACTCACGGAACAAAAAGGCACCATTGAGCCATTTTATATTGATTTGCGCGATACACCCACCCTTGTCACAGACAATAATATTGTGCGTCAACCGTATTTAGAAGAGATAATACAGAGCGTCTTAAGACGGCAAAATATAACAGCCGATGCACAAACGTTTATTCAAAAAGCACAAGATGGCAGTTTGATTTTTATTTTTGACGGTTTAGACGAGAAGCTGGTGCATTATACTAAGGATATGCGTCAGCAGTTTTTAGCAGAATTGATGCGGGTGTTTCCCAATACCCATCATCGCAATGAGTCAAAAGTTAAAATAATACTCTCTTGTCGCAGTCATCATTTTGAGGATTTGAAATCGCAAAATGGTTTTTTTCGTGGTCTAGGCAGGGACAATTCCGCACAACAGGATTATCGTGCTATGGAAATCCTCCCTTTTAATTCAACGCAAATTCAATCGATGTTAACAAAGCAATTGGGTGCAAAAGACAGTGCTCTTGTTTTTCAGTTTATTAACGACAATCATTATTTATCAGGCTTAGCAAGCCACCCTTTTCTACTTAATAAAATTGCCCACAGTTTGCCCGCATTACAAAAATTAAAACATATTAATTCAACCAGCCTATATCAGGCACTGATTGAGGATACACTCAGTAGAGATGATGAAAAACATGTATTACACCGACGCCATAAAAAGAGACTGTTGCAAGATTTGGCTTATTACTTATGG
>NZ_CDSC02000091.1 GCF_001298715.1 Bathymodiolus azoricus thioautotrophic gill symbiont | reverse complement strand
TAAGATCGGTCAGAAGGCAATGATATTATTAACTGGCAGTGAGGTGAATAATAGCATCAAGGTGGACAAGAATCTCGTTATCTCCGAACATTCAGCAATATCATCTCTTGGTAATTTAACACTCAAGGCAACGCTTATTAGCATAGCTGTAAACGCTGCTATAACAGGTTTTAAGCATTTGGGTATTTCTGGCAATATTGACAACAAAGGGTTTATTTATTCTGACGAGACATTAGATTTAGTGGCACCTAACTATATCCACAATACGGGCAAGGGTTGTGTTGCTAGCAACGGTTGTATTAGTGCTCAAACACAGTTAAGAATGGCACACAGTGAAGGTGCGTTAACGCTGCCATCAAATGTTGGTTCTATTGTAGGGGAGATGGAATTAATTAATCAAGGTGATATTGAAAGTGAGAACATTCTAATAGTTGCCAAGAAAGTGGTTAATACCATTCCAAGTGACAGTAACTTTGGTAAAAAAGATAAAATGGTGCTTGTTTCTCAAACAATTGCTGATCAATACTTTACCAAATCAACCAGTTATACGAAGATAGTGGAGGTATTTCATGAGGAATATCTTGATGGATTTAATCCTAATAATAACAGGCCTAGCATATCAGCCACTAGAAATTTAAGCATCTTAGGTTTCAAGGAAGTTCAAAATACAGGGGGAACACTAAGTGCTACAGATACCCTTAATTTAACTAGCCATGTGGACGGCAGTCGAATAATTAATCAATCAGTTAGTTTATTTAAGGTTACCAAAACCACAGAACATCGCACAGAAAAAGTCTGCTCCATTGGTGAAGTCTGGGGGGACTGTGTCACAGAAATAACCTGCTCTGCTATAGCCTGGGGGCTGCTATGTTTCTTGACGCCCAAGGCTAAAGTCAAAGTTACTATAACAGTTAATGAGGATAGAGAGAAGCTAAAAAAAGGTTCAATAAAAGCAGGATTATTTGCAAAAGATATCGAGATAAAGGCTGATTCTCTATACACAGGTGAAAGAAATGATGCATTGTCGGATCAAGAGCTTAGTAAAAAAACACAAGACACAGGGCAAGACATACCAGAGGCACCAGAAGATGGGGAATTAGAGATAGAAAGTGCTGAAGTTACAAAATCCGATAACACAATAAAAGAGAAAGAGGTTGAGGCCGATAGGGAAGCAACAGAGATTGAAGACGAACCAGAGATTGAATATACCCCCCCGGCATCATATAACCCATCCACAATAGGTAATGTTTTAGATCCTTTACCAACTAATCCTTATGGTCTTTATTTGCCAACAAAAGATTCTAACGCCCAATATCTTTATGAAAAAAACGCTTTATATATTACAGATGAGCATTCGCAACTGGATATTAATTATTTGGCTGAAAAATTAAGAATAAAAGACACCACCAGAAAACTAGGCAATACAGATTTTGAAATACAATTAATTAAAAAACAAGCACAAAGGTTAAACGCAGTTTCGTATCTAGAATATGGTGACGACTTCACCATGATACAAACTCTTTATGATAATGCTGCAGAGTTCATTAAGGCGAGTAAGGTATCTCTTGATAAGATGAGTAAGCTATCTCCTGATGGTACGCCAGTTAAATCTAAACCAATGCACATTATGACAATTCCTGTATATGGCATGCCATTAACAGACAGTCAAATTGCCTCTCTTGATAAGCCCATTATTTGGGAAGTATATCAAAAAGTTGCCTCCGGTGAAGTTGTTAGGGTGCCAAGGCTATATATTCCCACAAAATTTAAAGCAAATGACGCTATGATAATGGCGACTGGCAATACCAATATTGATGTTACTTATCTATTGAATGCTGGGGGAGAGATTAAATCAGATTCTTTGTCAATTACGACAAAAAACGACCTTGATGTTATTTCTGGAAAAATTAGTGGTGGCACGGTCATATTAGATGTAGGTGGTAATATTAATCTTGAAACCTTGAAAGTGCGTCATGGCACAGTGAATAATTATCATGAAGAATTTCTAGACAAGACTACAATTAGTGCCACTACAGGGCTTAGCATTAAAACCAAAAATGATTTAAATGTGACGGCCAGTGATATTATTTCTGGGGGTGGCATAAATATTCGAACGGATGGCAAGGTAAATATCAAAAATATTACCCTAGAAAAAAGCACCTATTCTACTTCACACAGTCGTTCTGGTTTTTTAGGTTTAAATTCCACGGAAACCACAACCACTACAACAACACAAACAGCTGTTCAATCCAACATTCAAGCCGATGGCGATCTCAGTATAATCGCTCAAAAAAATCTTAATATTGAAGGGGCAAATATAACAAGTCAGACAAGAGTTATCTTAGGTAGCACACAGGGTGATGTCAATATCACAGCACAAAAATTGACCGATACAGAAAACACAACCGTTAAGAAAGAAGAGTTTGGATTTAGTACAGATGCTGATGAGGGAGAAACAACAGCAAATGTCACGCTCTCATTTACCACCACCACCACCAACACTTCTAAAGTAGACACAACACATATAGGATCAAATATTAGTGGCGACAATGTTGTTATTTTTGCAGAAAATACAGCAAATTTTGAAGGCGCTACATTGGATTCCAAAGGAGATTTAGTGGTAAAGGCCAACGATGTTAAGTTTAAGGCAGTTTATGATGAGTCAAAAATGAACGAAGATACATCCGAGGTAAAGCTAACACTTTCAGCCAATGTAGATGTTGATAACGCCAGTGTGGGCTCTAAGCTTACGGTTACCGATTCCGAAGATTCTTCTTATCAAAGGCAAGCACGAACTTCTAGATTGAATGCTGCAGGCAATCTGGTAATAGTGGCCAACAACAGTATTGAAAATGAGGGCACCCAGGCTTTTGCAGGAGAGGGGATTATGATTAAAGCCAAATCTGTTCACAATTATGCAGCCAAGAATATTCAAAAATTATCTAAAAAGGAGCAAAGTGTTGCAGTGGGCATTAGCTATGGTGTGACCAACAACGGTATGGGATCGTCTATAAAGGGTGCAGTTGAGTATGCTAATGACGAAGATGAGGCAGAAACGAAAACAGATAAAAGATCTGGTATGAATGCGAAAGAGTTGCTTAATAACAATAAATTAGGAACAGAAGAGGATCCTCAAGTTTCTATTTCATTGGCACCCCCCTCAATACAAACAACCATTACAAATGATAATGCAAACAGCAAGAGTAAAACTAACTCAATCACATCAATCACCACGAATTTTAAATCAAAAGGAGGTATCACCTATGACGTTGAGGGTGCCATTAGAGATGTGGGTACCAACTATGAGGCATCGGGCGATATTGTTATAAATGCAGCGGATTATACGAATAGTCAAGCCAATAATATTGCCGAACAATTAGATGAAAGCGACAATACTGGTGGCACAGCAACGTTAAGTGTTGATGCCACAGCTGAGGCTACTGCAGGTGTTACTGGTTATCTTAGCAGCAAGAAAGACAAAACGGTGTCTAGCACTGCTGTTGTTGGTAGTTTTAAAAGTGGTGGCAATATTAAAATCAATACCACCAACAAAGTATCATTAGAAGGCACAAACTTTGAATCAACAGGCGGTATTGATATTTACGGTGCCAAGGGGGTTGATTTTAAGCAAGCCACCAACACAACAACCGTTCTATCAGACAGTAGCGATACTGATTTTAGTGGCAGTGTAAGTGTTGAGTTGACTTTAACGGGTGGTAGTGTTAGTGCAAGTGCAAATCATATGGAGAGCACAAAATCCAAGGTTGCAACCACAGGAGTAGCTTCCACGATTAAATCTGGGGGTGCGATCAATATTTCTTCTGGCGATGGCGACTTAAGATTACAAGGAGCCAATATAGAAACAAAATCAGATGTTTCTTTGTCAGGTGATAATGTGGTTTTTGAAGGACTCACAAGCACCATGATTGAAAAAGAAAAAACCGATGGTGGTGGTGCTGATATTGGTGGTGGAGGAGGAGCATCTGGCGTTCATGGTAATTTCGGACTTAGAGTGACTAGGATTAGAAAAGACATTAATATAACCACGGTTACAGGTGGATCAATTAAGAGTAAGAACTTAACTGTTAAGGCTAAAAATAAAGCGAATTTTATTGGCACACAAGTTGATGCTGATTCATTGAATGTTGATGCCAAAGAATTAACCATTGAATCCGCACAGAGTACCCACAAAGAAGACAATAGTAAATTTAGGTTGGATATTGCGGCTGAATTTTCCGCAGGCAAGGGAAATAATGGTGCCAATTTTCATGT
>NZ_CDSC02000049.1 GCF_001298715.1 Bathymodiolus azoricus thioautotrophic gill symbiont | reverse complement strand
TTGAGTGTGTGGTAGAGTGTTATTTTAATGGGGTTACCCACTCAGGATTTGAAAGAACCTATTTATTTTTACAATTACAAAAGGATTCATTCAGTCATCGGGTATATTACACCTGCTCAGAAGATGGCTGAATTGAAAAAAGTGGCTTGAAATGTGTCTAAGTTGATTAGACCATTACAAACATCATTGTTGGTGTGGTTAGTCACCCACGCAACTTACATGATTCAAAGACCTTAGTTGAAGCCATCTCTCATGCCAATGGCAATAGAGAGATTAATAAGCCTATTAAACAGGCTGTATGTGATCGGGGTTACGTTGGTGTTAAAACAGTACTAGGTGCAGATATTATCTTACCTAAGAAAGCACTTAAAAGAGACAATCGTTACCAACGAGACAAGAAACGCAAGCTGTGCAAAAGACGTGCTGCTATTGAGCCAATCATTGGCCATCTAAAGTCAGACTTTAGACTCTCTAGGAATCTACTCAAAGGACAGATAGGTGATGAGATTAATCTATTAATGGCCGCCTGTGCTTGGAACTTAAAGAAATGGATGGTATTGTACCAAGCGCTTCTTTTTTGGCTTAAAAAATTAACCAGCAATATGGGATTTTGGTTAAAATTAAGATTTTATAGAATGAAGCCCAATCTAGAAAAACATTCTTTTTAAATCGAGAGAAATTTACAGCAGGGAAATGGAATTGTCTTGTTGGGTGTTGATTTGGGAGGGGTTTTTAAGGGTTGACTAATTAAGAAATATTAGAGGATTAAAAAATGACAAAACAAATCAATACCCTATTTGCTGTACTTATCATGGTGCTTTTAATGATTGCCACGCGCGGACATGACAACTGGCTTTCATCATTCGTACATTTACCTGATTTCACCATTCCCGCCTTGTTTATTGCTGGTGTGTATTTTCGCAAGTTTTGGGTAGTATTCACACTTATTTTGAGTAGTGTGGCGATTGATAACTACGCCATCGTGCATCAAGGTGTGAGCGCCAACTGTATCACCCCTGCTTATAGTTTACTGCCACTCACTTACTACGGTATTTTTTGGGTAAGTAAAACCATCAGTACATTGATAATTGATGACAATATCGTTAAAAATGCATTCGTTATTATCACTGCCACCTGTACACAATGGCTCGCAGCAACAAGCAGTTATTACTTTTTCACTGATACTTATAGTAAAACAGGGTGGAGCGATTTTCCAGCATATATCACAAAATGGTCAATCATTGAAATTCCAACTGTACTGTATTGGATGGTAGCAGTAATTATTGCCTTTACACTAGCGCCACGCATTAATCCTGCACTAAAACTTCAAAAAAGTGGCTAATGGATACAAAGAGAGAATGCAGCGTAAAAAGGCGCATATAGATGCTCGCATTAAAGAAGCAGATATAGATAAAGGCATTATTGTCTTACTGACTGGTAATGGCAAGGGGAAATCTTCTTCCGCACTTGGTATGGTCTGCCGTGCATTAGGCTATGAGTTGCAAGTTGCCATCGTCAAATTTCTAAAAGGCACACAAGATACAGGCGAAGATGCTTTTTTTGCCAAACAGGAAAATATCCATACCATATCCATGAAGACAGGCTTTACTTGGGACACACAAGATAAAGAGTTTGATAAAAAAATGGCATTAGAAACTTGGCAACAAGCTGAGCAATACCTTAGAGATAAATCCATTAATTTAGTGGTACTTGACGAACTTACCTATATGATTAACTACAAATAC
>NZ_CDSC02000090.1 GCF_001298715.1 Bathymodiolus azoricus thioautotrophic gill symbiont | reverse complement strand
TTAAATTACACTCTAACCCTAATTATTCTTATGCTGTAAGTTATCTGTGAATCGCCTTAATTGCTCTCAACAAATATTTTGGATTGTGAGCAGAATCGTACATTGGGTGCACTTCTTTATCGGTATCAAATAAATTATAAACTGCCATTTGAGCCGTTCTAACAGAATATTCGACTGTAAATACACAATCCTTCGGTGCTTCTGCAAATTGACCTAAAAATGCAAAATTTGTTGCGCCAGCAGGTATTACATCTGGTCTATCGCCTGGCTCACGAGGCATAAAGAGACTGTCTACAAAAGGCATGGCGACAGGAATACAGTTTACTTTTCCAGCTTCAGTAATAGGCATCATAAGGTCCTGTATTTTTAAATGATAATACAACTCCTCAAGTATCTCAGCACCGGTGCACTCTGCCATTGTTTTGTTGATAAAATTACCCTTTCTATCGGGGTAGAGCCCATAGCCCCAGAAAATTTTCACATCGTCCGCCTGGTTAGGAAAGTGGGGTTGCCGAGCTATCACAATCGACATTAACCAGTTTGAATCAGTCATGGTGACGAGGCCACCTGTACCATCAACATTTCCGGAAAAGTTTTCCATATAATCTTGAAATGTAGAATCATACATGGTGGCTGTAAATGAATACCATTTTTGAAGATCAATGTTGTCACAGAAAGGCGATGGATTGCCAAAGGTTTTATCTTTAGCCGCAAGCTTTTTCCATAACATCCAAGAACCGGACTCTGTCATTCCTTTTAGTTTTGCAGGAGTATCCCAGCTCCCATTATCAGTGCTTTCTGTAATAGAGCCATTGGTAATAAAGACATAGTCGTTTTCACCAAGAACAATTTCAGATTTATTTTTAAGATGAATCACAGTAGCCGTTTTAATGTCGGTAGCAATATCAATATCAATATCAATATCAATCACTTCATTTCCCATTTGAAATTGAACACCTTTTTGCTCCAGATATTTCTTCATGGGTCTAACAACAGAGTCATACTGATTATACTTGGTACGCATAACCCCACCCAGTTTATAAAGTCCATCAACCAGATGTATGAAGCGTTTCATGTAACGCCTCATTTCTGCAAGACTACTCCATTTTTGAAAAGCGAACATTGATGTCCAGATATACCAGAAGTTGGTCTCAAAGAAATCAGCATCAAACCAGTCCATGATTCTTTTATTTCCCAATGATTCTTCTGCAACAAATGTGAGTTTTAAAAAATCAGATTGTTGCTTTAATGATAAACCATAAGAAGATACATCTATTTTTTTACCTTCTTTCAAGAGCCTGGCTTGACCATTTGATACAAATCGCTCATTAAACTCAAATGATTCATCTCTTACAGAAATGCTTTCATCTTCCAAAGAAGGAATATGAGACAGTAACTCCCAATAGCACTCGTAGTGTATTTCATGCATTCGACCACCGCGCACAACAAAGCCTTTTTCTCTTTCTCCTGCTCCGTCAAGAGCGCCACCTGGAATGTTGTCTTTTTCGAGGATATAAATATTCTTACCCAGAACACCGGCATCTTTTTCTAAATAGAGCGCACTAGCAAGTGAAGCTATGCCGCTACCAATTAAGTAAACTTTTGCCTTGCTCAGGTCTCGATCTTTATTATTTTTCATTGTTGATATCCTTATAGAGTATTTTTGTTGTGTTTATTAGAGGTGTTTGAAAACACAACGCTTGAATTCAGCTGTAGCATTAGTGGTCGGCTGGAATGATTTGTTAGGAGTTTTTCTGTTGTTAC
>NZ_CDSC02000465.1 GCF_001298715.1 Bathymodiolus azoricus thioautotrophic gill symbiont | reverse complement strand
GGGGTTAGCATTATGCAACCCTAATGACGATAATTGATAAAGGGTAGCGAGGGATGGAACCTCACACTGACTTTGGTCAGTGGACTCAAAAAAACATATTGAATACCTTTCAAATATTGCACCAGCAAAATGGCCTCCACTTGACATTAGGACCACCCACTTCATATGAATTGGAATGTCTGTTACCATAGCAATCATGTCTGAATGGGTGGATGGTTGAACCTGAAAAAAGCATTTTAAAGGTAGAAAAGATTTAATAAAAATACCGAAGTACTCTCAACTAAAACCTGCATTGTAAATAGAAACAAAATGGTGGACAAATATAACATTAAACCCAGTCTTAATACATGTACCAGTATGTATAATGGTATAATATAGCACACACAATTCTGTTTTAACTTTTTAAAGAACTGACGTAATATATATATATATATGTACTGACCGCCACGATATAACTGAAATATTGTTGAAAGTGGCGTTAAAGACCATAACCCAAACTCCCAATATATATGTGCTGACATTAGGCTAGCCGAGATCTCCAATGGCATTATAATTTTGACTAGTGCCTTACCAAACTCAAGGTTAGATGAAGTACACCTTTGTCATAGATGGGTACCCAACTCACAAACAAATCAGTCATTGACAAACTAGTCAAACCTGCATTAAGAGGTCACCTTTGGGATAAAGAAAAAGTGGCCATATGAGACAGGTGACCTCTTAAATGAGATTCAATTCATAAGAAAATTTCTATGATGAATAAGAAAAAGGTGACATTTTCATACAGGTTACCACTTATAAGAGGTGACTGCTTGGGCCGGTTACCACTTAATAGAGGTGACTGCTTGGACAGGTTACCACTTAATAGAGGTGACTGCTTGGGCAGGTTACCACTTAATAGAGGTGATTGCTTGGGCAGGTTACCACTTAATAGAGGTGACCGCTTGGGCAGGTTACCACTTAATAGAGGTGACCGCTTGGGCAGGTTACCACTTAATAGAGGTGACTGCTTGGGCAGGTTTTACTGTTCAATTCATATGAATCTTCCATGACAAGACAAGAAAAGGTGACCTTTAAATATAGGTGAGTGACTCCTTAACAGAGGTGACCACATGAGCAGATTTGACTGTACAATAGAAGGTTGTACAC
>NZ_CDSC02000506.1 GCF_001298715.1 Bathymodiolus azoricus thioautotrophic gill symbiont | reverse complement strand
TGTTGTATTACTCATGGTTTTTTCTCCGTTTTTAGGGATTATAAAATATGAGGGGTTTACACAATCTGGTTTACAGGGTCGTTTAGAATTGATAATCTAGCCCTATTTCAACGGTTCGGCTGGGCTGGTTGTAGTCATTAGCTATGGTGTAAGTTTTTATCAGTCGCAGTTTTTAATATTTAATGACACTTTGGCGCTATTGTTAATATCATAACTATTTGATAAGTTAATTAAAGTGTAGCCATCTAATGCAACACCACTATCCAAACTAGATGATCTTGTAATTACTTGCGCTCTTGCGTTAAATTTAGCAATTGTTAGGTTGGTGATATTTTTTGGTCTTCTTATAGGCTGTGTGTTGCTATTATTAACACTACTTTTAGAATAGACATGATTAAAGCTAAGGTTATATCCATAAATATTAGCACTTAATGACAGTTCGACGCCTTTAGCGCTATATTGATCCTCGTTTATGTAAATAGAATTCGGCCACCCACCTGTATAACCAATCCCATCTTTTTCTTTTGTTTTAAATAACGATAGACTCACCTCACCCCAAACATGGTTTTTACTTAATCCTATATTGATATTTTTTGAGGTTTCTGGTTTTAAATCATTTATTTGATTGCCAGATGTGACTTCCTTGAGTGTTGGCGCCTGAAAGGCTGTGTTGTAATTACTCGTCAGTCTAATACCGTTGCCTAATTCTTTACCAAATCCCATGTTATAAACAGTATGGTTGCCAAACTTATTGTGTTTGATATAGCGAAGTCCTGCATTGATATCTAACTCATTGATGTTTTTTTGCCAATTTATAAATAAATCTTTACTGTTGTGTTTTAATTTATTCGTTGTATTCTCGCTTTTAACTTGTGATAATCCGATATTGAGCAAAGCATCATCAATTTTTATATCGTTAAGTGCAGTTATCGTGGTTTTTTTGTATTTATCACCTATGGTGGTAGCACTCGTGCCACTGTCTCTTTTGCTCTTAGTTTGTGTCAGGGATAATGTGGACTTCCAAGTGTTGCTAAATTTTTTGTTTGCATTAATGGCTATTTTGTTTAATTTTATATCGCTTAATTCGCCAGCATCTGTACCACTAAAGCCATCATATTGTGTTTTATTTCTACTTTCTAAATAACCAATATCAAAGTGCTTATTGCCAGCTTTAATTTGTGTGGTTTGATTGTTGATACTGTCTTTTTCACCAGTTGTATCCCCAGTTTGAGCATTGATGCCATCGGTTGTGTATTTGTTGTGGGTGAATCTAACAAAGCCATCTTTATCACCGTTATTGGCTGATAGCGTGTAAGTTTTGGAATTGTGTGTACCAAATTTAATAGCTAGTGCGGCACTTGCGCCATCTGCGCCTTTTTTTGTCGTAATATTAATCACGCCTGAAATAGCAGACGATCCATATAGGACAGAACCTGAGTTCTTAATTATTTCTATTTTTTCAATATCGTTAAGTGCAATACTTGTCAACCCGTATTCCACTGCACCATTTAATGAATCAATACTATTGACACTAACACCATCAACCAAAACTAAAGTGTGGTCTGAATCACCACCACGCATAAAGATTGCAGCTACATTGCCGTATGGGTTGTACAAACCAACACTTGGCGCAGTTGCCAAGAAATCTAAGAAGGTGTTGGCACCTGTTGCTTTAATATCATCAGCACTAAAACTAAGGGTTGATGCAATAGAGCCGATCACTGGGCTATCGGTACGGTATTCGGTGTTAAGGTAAATGGGAATAGGGCCTAAAGCTGCATTGGTATTTAGACTGGCGATAAGCGTTATTATGAGTAAGATTTTTTGCATGATATTCATCCTTCGTGAGTTAAGAAAAAGTTGAATTATGTATCGGACTGATGTTTACAAACAAATACCGTTGCGAGGACAGTGTGGGATTCACACCCACTTCCATAATAAAACTGAATTGTATTATAGATATTAAAATAGCTGAGTTCTGATAAAATTATGCTTTTAATTTTTAATCAATCAGGGAGTGGGTTTAAATGAGTCAAGTTTATAATTTTAGTGCAGGTCCTGCAATGTTACCAAAGCAGGTGTTACAACTAATGCAAGCCGAGCTTTTAGAATATGGCAGTGCCAAAGCATCGGTCATGGAAATATCTCATCGTGGTGCAGATTTTATGGCATTGGCACAAAAATCTGAACAAAATTTGCGTGATTTAATGAACATTCCTGATCACTATAAAGTTTTGTTTATGCAAGGCGGGGCATCTAGTCAATTTTCTATGGTTCCGATTAATTTATTGCGTGGTAAAACTAAAGCGAATTACACCCATACTGGGCATTGGTCAAAGAAGGCGATTGCTGAGGCTCAGCGTTATTGTAGTGTGAATATTTGCACGGATAGTTCGGATAATAAGTATACTGATATTGCTGATTTTGAGTGTTGGAATATTGATGAAGACGGCGCTTATTTGCACTATACGCCGAACGAAACGATTGCAGGTTTGGAGTTTGATTACACACCAGAAGTGGGTATGCCATTAGTCGCAGATATGTCATCTAGTATTTTATCGCGTGAGATTGATGTCTCAAAATACGGTGTAATTTATGCAGGCGCACAGAAGAATATTGGCATTGCTGGCTTGAGCATTATAATTGTGCGTGAAGACTTGATAGGTAATGTGGTACAAAATCAACCGATTTTATTTGATTATGCAACGCAAGCGAATAATGATTCAATGTACAACACACCATCAACCTACCCTTGGTATGTGGCAAGTCGTGTATTTGAGTGGTTAAAGGAGCAAGGTGGTTTGTCTGCAATGGCAAAGATTAACGAGCGTAAGGCAAAGACACTTTACAAGGCGATTGACGGGTCTGATTTTTACTTAAATCCTGTGACAAAGAGATACCGTTCTTGGATGAATGTACCCTTTTTGTTAGCGAATGAAGATTTAAATCCTTTTTTCTTAGAAAAAGCAGCCAACAATGGTTTGATTACCTTGAAAGGGCACCGCTCTCTGGGTGGCATGCGAGCGAGCATCTATAATGCTATGCCACAAGAAGGCATTGACCAGTTGGTTGCATTTATGCAAGACTTTGAGAAAGAAAACGGATAATGAACAAGATACAAACATTAAACAACATCTCAAGCGTTGGTTTACAAAAACTACCAAGAGAGGATTATGAAGTTGCCTCTGAAATGACAAACCCTGATGCAATTTTAGTGCGTAGTGCTAAGATGCATGAGCTAGAAATTGGAGACAATCTAAAGGCTGTTGGTCGTGCTGGTGCTGGTGTGAATAATATTCCACTAGATAAGATGAGCGATAAGGGTGTGGTGGTATTCAATGCACCAGGTGCAAATGCAAATGCAGTAAAAGAATTGGTGATATCCTCAATGTTACTTGCCAGTCGTAATATTTGTCAGGCATGGGCATATGTTAATAGCTTGCCACTTAACAATCTAAAAACTGCGGTGGAAGACGGTAAGAAAAATTATGCAGGCTCAGAGTTACCAGGTAAGACGCTGGGTATTGTTGGTTTGGGTGCCATTGGTGTGCAGATTGCCAATGCAGCGAGTATGCTAGGTATGAAAGTGATTGGTTTTGACCCGAGTATCACTATTAAGAGTGCTTGGATGCTCTCAGCCGATGTTAAACAGGCGCAGAGTGTTGACGAGCTGTTTTCACAAAGTGATTTTGTGTCTTTTCATGTGCCATTAGTGGAGGGCACTAAGAATTTGTTAAATGAAGCCCGCATTGCTTTGTTGCTAGAGGGCGCAACGATTTTGAATTTTGCACGAGATGGTATTATTGATGAAGATGCATTAATTAGTGCGCTTGAAGCAGGCAAGGTGAAATATTATGTGACGGATTTTCCAATTGATGGTAAGAAAGACCACGATAGAGTGATTGCTTTACCACATTTAGGGGCATCAACGGCTGAGGCAGAAGATAACTGTGCGATTATGGTGGCAAACCAGATAAAAGATTATCTTGAAAATGGTAATATCTTAAATTCGGTGAATTTTCCAGAGGTGAAAATGCCGAGAACAAGGGGCTCTCGTTTGGCAATTGCGCATAAAAATATTCCGAATATGGTGGGTCAAATCTCAACCATACTTGCTGATGAGAATGTGAATATTATTGATATGTTAAACAAATCAAGAGACGAAGTTGCCTATACTTTGGTTGACATAGAAGGCGGGGTTTCTGATGCAGTGGTTAATAATTTAAAACAGGTTGAAGGTATTTTAATGGTAAGGGCTTTGTAAGCGATAAAATGGCTAAAGAATTAGAAAAACTAAGAGTTGAAATTGATGCACTGGACAAGAAGATTCAGTCGTTAATTGGTAGTAGAGCCGAACTGGCATCAGCAGTTGCAGAAGTTAAAAAGACTGCAAAATACAGTAGTAGTTTTTACCGCCCAGAGCGTGAAGCGCAAGTGTTGCGTACGATTATTGAGCGCAATGATAACTTAGTTAAAGACAAAGATATGGCGCATATTTTTCGTGAGATTATGTCCGCTTGTCTTGCGCTTGAGCAAGGTATCAATGTTGCTTATCTTGGTCCTGAAGGTACTTTTACGCAAGAAGCTGCACTCAAGAATTTCGGGCACGCGGTATCGACGCTAGATTGTGGTAGTGTTGATGAGGTTTTCCATGAAGTGGAAAAAGGCAATGCAAATTATGGGGTTGTGCCAATTGAAAATTCGTCTAATGGCGTGATTGGGGCGACGGTTGATATGCTTTATTCTCAAGATTTAAAGATTTGTGGCGAGGTTGAAGTTTCAATCCATCACCAATTAATGATGGCAGACCAATCTAAGGATATTGAGGTAATTTACGCACATCAGCAAGCACTTGAACAATGCCAGCGCTGGTTAAAAAATCATTATCCAAAAGCACAACTTAAGTCTGTAGCATCAAATGCTCTGGCAGCTCGACTTGTTAAAGACGAGCCAAATGCTGCAGCGATTGCATCAGAAGTAGCACTTGGTTTGTACGCCTTAGAGCGTGTTGCCAAAAACATTGAAGACAAAACTGGCAATGTCACACGCTTTTTGGTGCTTGGCAAAGAAGAGGTTGCGCCTTCAGGTAAAGATAAAACTTCTTTATTGGTAGTTGCCAAACACGAAGCAGGGGCGTTGTTTGATTTGTTGTCACCTTTTAATGATCAAAATATAAATATACTGCAACTTGCACGCCATCCAATGCCAGGTATAAAGTGGGAATACCTGTTCCTAATCGATATTGATGGTCATCAGCAAGAGGCGCATGTGCACAGTGCCTTGGTACAGATTGCCAAAAAAGTGCTCAAGGTAGATATCTTAGGCTCTTATCCTGTCACAGTCCTGTAATTTTGCAATATGTAGTGTTTATGACTTTAAACTATAAATTATGAACACTTTTAATGACATTAAAGAATTAGTGTCAGCTCTTAAGAGGGAAGAAAAACTTAATTTCCCAGATGTTTAGTAAAACCCC
>NZ_CDSC02000185.1 GCF_001298715.1 Bathymodiolus azoricus thioautotrophic gill symbiont | reverse complement strand
CGCGCGGTGGCGCGCCTACTTATATATAAGGTTACTTCGGGTTTATTTACCAGCAGCTTGCTCAGGCGTTACCATAACGCCGCAACTTGCTTCTTTGCCTTTCATATTCATACCCTTCATATCGCCACCTTGTTTTCCGTTCATTCCTTTCATGCCTCCCATTCCCTTCATATTGCCCATACCGCCTTGCATATCCATGCCTTTCATGTCACCCATGCCGCATTTACCTTCTTTTCCTTTCATCATTGCGCCACACATCTGCTCCATGCCTTTTTTCATTTTGCCACCTTGCATCATACCGCCACACATGCCTTGCATGCCTTTCATATCCATTCCTTTATCCATGTTCATGCCATTTTTCATGTCCATGTTTTTCTTCATTTCCTTAGCTTTGTTTTTGCCCCAACCCGATGTGTTGACGGAATAGCCTTTATGCTTTGCTTTTCCAGAGGATGCTTTTTCTTTCATATCACCGCAAGCGCCCTCTTTACCTTTCATCATAGCGCCGCAAGCTTGCTCTAAACCTTTTTTCATTTTGCCATTTTCCATCATGCTGCCACATCGACCTTCGCCACAAGCAGCCTCTGATTTTTTATCCATTTTCATTTTAGAGCCGCACTTCATTTCACCGGCCTTATCTGATTGTGCAAGCTGCATATAGCCGCTATCTAATTCAGTCATCGCAAATGGGTTGCTCTCAGCATTAGCAGCAGATACAGCGAATGAAGATGCTAAAGCGGTACCAATGGTAGTTAAAGTTTTAGTTGTTTTTTTCATATTCTTCCCCTTAGATTATTTATTATTATTTGTTAATATAGTCCTTTTTTCTACACTCATTGCCTTTCCTTTGCAAGGTTTCTCTCGGTACTAAACCGTTTTATAAGAACTTACTACGTCAATAGTCGTTCCTTCATTGCTATGCCCATTGCTGAGGGAGAGTTAACTACTTCGACACCGGCAGATTTTAGTGCGCTAACTTTGCCTTCAGCTGTGCCTTTACCACCAGTAACAATGGCTCCGGCATGGCCCATACGTTTTCCCGCTGGCGCTGTGAGGCCGGTAATATAAGAAACAACAGGTTTGGTAACGTGATTTTGAATATATTCAGCGGCTTCCTCTTCTTCACTGCCACCAATTTCACCCACCATAATAATACCTTGGGTGCTTTCATCCGCTTGAAATCGGCTGATGACATCAATGAAGTTCATACCATGAATAGGATCGCCACCAATGCCAATACAAGTGCTTTGGCCTAAGCCTTGTTGGGTCGTTTGGTGTACTGCTTCATAAGTTAAACGTGCCTGAGCGCGAGACAATCCCAATCGAGCCGGCTTGATGAATATTGCCGGGCATAATACCAATTTTGCATTGTTCAGGAGTAATAATACCCGGGCAATTAGGGCCAATTAATAAAGCACCGCTTTCTTGCATCGCAGCTTTAACACGCAGCATATGTAATACGGGAATGCCTTCTGTAATACAAACAATTAATTTAATGCCTGCATCCACGGCTTCTAAAATCGCATCAGCAGCAAAAAAAGGCGGTACATAAATAACACTCGCATCAGCTTGTGTTGCGTCATAGGCATCTTGTACTGTATTAAATACCGGTAAACCTAGATGTTCAGTGCCACCGCGTCCAGGGGTGACTCCGGCAATTAACTTTGTGCCGTAATCTAAAGCGTGCCGTGCATGAAAAGTGCCTTGTTTGCCGGTAAAACCTTGGCAAATCACTTTGGTATTTTTATCAATTAAAATACTCATGCTGCACCTCTGGCAAGGGCAACAGCTTGTTCCGCAGCATGATCT
>NZ_CDSC02000266.1 GCF_001298715.1 Bathymodiolus azoricus thioautotrophic gill symbiont | reverse complement strand
TAGGATCAATCTTAATGACTTTTTTGTAAGCATCAATGGCTTTTTGATACTCTTTTAATTCACTATAAGAATAACCAAGATTAAAGTAACCAATCGATATATTTTTTTTATCATTTTCATAGTAAGCGTGGCCGATAAAATATTTCCATAGGTCAATTGCTGTCTTATCATTTTCTTTCCGTATTTTTACTCTTAGTTTTTGAGATTTTGTGCCATATTTTTCAACTTCTTGTTCTGTTTTTTTGGTCAACTTCCTCCCTGGACGGGACATTTGTTTCTCCATTTGTTTTGCATTTTTAGCACTAGATTCAGTTTCCCTCGCGGATTTTTTTGCATTTTTTTCGTATGTTTGAATTTTTATTAATGTGATTTCAGCATTTTCAAGAAGTTCATTAGAAGAATCAATATTACCCTTAATCACAATAACCTCATATCCAGCAAATGCTATCAATGCCATCAAAGAGATACCGATTATATTTAACCACCAATTAATGCCATCTCCTCGGCTCTTTAAAACATCTTGCCTTAAATCTTGATATTTAGAGGTGTGGTCTGCATCTTTATCTTTTTGTATGTTTTTAATGGCGTCCGATTGCCATTTTGATTTACGCTCCAATCTCGATAATCGTTGTGGTACTTTCTTGTTATTAGCCATTAATGTAGTGCCAGTTTGTTTTGATTTTCGCAGATGAGGGTGTTGTTTTTTTCTATAACCAACCAAACTTTATGCGTTTATGAACATTTTAAACGACAAGCTTGATACAACTAACGAACTTTTGACCTCTCGTATTGGGCTTATTACACTAGCGCATACTATCCGAGTATTGGATTTATCAAAAACAATAGATCAGCACTTCCCCGCATTGGGTAGTAATTGTGCCCTTAAAGCCTCAACCTTTATTAATACCTTGGTACTGAGTCAA
>NZ_CDSC02000217.1 GCF_001298715.1 Bathymodiolus azoricus thioautotrophic gill symbiont | reverse complement strand
GATGCAACAGTGTATACTTAATTGTATATATTTTTTAGGAGTCATTATGTTATGTTAGCAAAAGTATTTAAATCAGGAAATTCCCAAGCCGTTCGCCTGCCAAAAGCTTTGCGTTTTGATGTGAATGAGGTTGATATTACTAAAGACGGCGATAATTTAATCATTAAACCTGTTAAACAAAAGCAGTCCAGCGTTGTCGACGCTTTTGTTGCTTTGATGGCTATGCCAGATGATTTTATGATAGATGGAAGGGGTGATACGCCAGCGATAGAAAGAGAAAATCTTGATGATTGATTATATTCTAGATACTAATATTTGTATCTATGTCGTTAAGAAAAAACCAATAACAGCATTTAGTCGCTTTTCTCATATTCCATCTTGCCATATGGCTATTTCTGTCATTACATATGGTGAGTTATTATATGGTGCAAACAAAAGTCAATATCGTCATAAATCATTATCTGTTTTAAATAATTTTATTGCGCTAACTCAAGTCATACAGATTGATAAAAATGTCGCAAAACATTATGGAGAAATTAAAGCTGATTTGTCTAAAAAAGGTCAAATTATTAGCGATAACGATCTTTGGATTGCCGCTCATGTACGCAGTTTAGATGCCACACTAGTTAGCAATAATCTTAAGGAGTTTGAGCGCGTCCAAGGGCTAAAAACTGAGAATTGGGTTGAATAATAAAACATTATGGAGCAATATTTACAACTATTTAGGTATTTAAAAGGATTTGCTGAATTACGTAGTAAAGCAATTAATAATATTGCTTCCTCTAAGCAATATGATTATGTTTTTCTTGACGCTATTCCTAATAATAATCTTTTTTACAATACCGTTAAAACAGATGATAAAAAAGATTTTTGGTTAAAACTTGAAAAACCAGAAAAGCCACAAGAGCCTATAAAACCACAGATAAAAACACCCAAGGAGTTAATCCGCTGGTTTGAAGATTTATATGATAAAGACAATGAGCCTGTTATAAAAACAGAAATAGAACATAATGAAGTAACTCTGTTTTTAGATGATAAGCCAGAACTTAGAGAAAAATTAAGCAATTATATCAACAACCAATGGTCAGAGGACATATTACAATATCAAGAAAAACAGCAACAGCAAAAAGAAAGATACGACAAGCAATCAATTGAATACAAAAAATTATATGAACTTTATCAGAAATTTTTTAAATTTTACGAAGAATTAAAAAATAATAGCGAAACTCATGAATTAGTTATTGCTATTGGTTTGTTCAATCACCAACAAAATAACGATACCCAAAAATATTATCGTCATCTTATCATTCAAATTGCCGATATTGAATACAGTAATGCCACTATCACAGTTAAGACAAGCAATGAGAATCCAGAAGTTGAAGATGAGTTTATTCCAAAAGAGTTTGACAACAATAGCATTCAGGAGGCTAAGAAAATTTTTAAACAAGCTGTTGATGATAAGCAGAATGATGATATAGATTTATTAGATATAAAAAGTGCAAACAAGATTGTTAAAAACTTTTCAGATGGTATTGGCGTAGAGCAATATTATGATCAAATATCTGAACCTATAACAACTAACTACACAAGCATTTCTTATGCTCCAGCACTAATTCTAAGAAAGAAAAACACCAGTAAACTTAGTAAAGCATATGAAGAGGTTATAAAAACTTTAGAAAATCAAGAACAGTCAAAAAGAATAAAACTTATTGATTGTTTGCTTGGTCAAAATAGTCAAGATAATGAAGTTAGAACTTTAAGCAACACAACAATAGAAACTATTTACTTTCCACATCCAGCCAACCAAGAGCAAAAAGAAATACTTGAAAAAATAAAGAAAAACAACGCCATTTTAGTGCAAGGGCCACCTGGAACAGGAAAATCACATACTATTGCTAATTTAATTTGTCACTTACTTGCAACAGGCAATAAAGTATTAGTAACTGCCCAAACTAAACGCGCTTTAGAAGTGTTAAAAGATAAGTTGCCTGATGAATACAAAAGTCTTGTAGTTAATTATTGGGGTAGTGACCAAACCTCCAAAGACGATTTAAGTAGTAGTGTTGAAGCGATTAAAAATAAATCAGAGAATTTTAATTACATTGATAAGACAAACGAATTAGACGAAGTTAAAAGAAATATTGCTAAAGATACTAATAAA
>NZ_CDSC02000322.1 GCF_001298715.1 Bathymodiolus azoricus thioautotrophic gill symbiont | reverse complement strand
TGTTTTGTGTGGTTTTTAAGGGTTGACTAATTATTTTTCTAATGCAGGGGTCTTCAACTGTAAGTTTTTTTTACCAACGATAAAAAACCACCCCGAAGGGTGGTTTTTATTGCTAGGCTGATTCAATCACAGCTAACAAGCGCTAACTACTTAGCAGTTTGGCTCTTAGCAATTGCATCTGCGTAACCTTTAGCATAAGCATCTGCTTGCGCCTTAACGAATGCATCAGCTTGACCTTTAGCATATGCATCAGCTTGACCTTTAGCGGTTGCATCAGCTCTACCAGTAGCATTACCTTCAGCAGAACCTGAAACAGCGTTGTCAGTTTTGTTCTTAGTGTTGAAGTTCATACCAAAGTCTGTATCGTTTAACCAGTTGTTGTTGTTCTTGAATGGACCCCAGTTTGAACCACCGTTGAATGGACCAGCGTTAGAACCGCCGTTGAACGGACCCCAGTTGTTACCACCATTGAAAGGACCCCAGTTTGAACCAGAGTTCATAGGACCAAAGTTAGAACCACCGTCGAAAGGACCCCAGTTGTTGCTGCCATTATAACCGTTGTTGCCGTTATTAAAAAAACCAGCTGAAGCCGATGTAGCTGCTACCAAAGTAGCGATTGCAATAATTTTTTTCATAATATTTCTCATATAATATTAACACGCCTTTATTGGTATGTTTTGTCTCAGGATTTTCCTGATAAGTGAGTATTATACTGTAACTATATTAGAAGTCAATTATATTCTAATATTAATTTTTAATAATATACATAAATGCTTTTACAATATGGCTTATAGCGTTAAAAAAATTATAAACAAACAAAAAAAGAGGTACTGTAATTTCTTTTCTGTAAATTCAACATGAACACTTTTTAAATATTGGCGAATTCAACCCATAAGTGCAACACTTCCATTTAAAAAATAGTCCTTACCAGTCATCTTGGCAAAGACCTCAAATGGGGTCTTGTACCCCAAGCATTTTCTAGGTCTATTATTCATTAAATCTGTTGCCCTAAATGCTTCTTTCTCATTCACATTATCCAAAGCCATTCGCTTAGGGAAGAATTGCCTTAACAGTCCATTGTGATTCTCGTTTAAGCCCCCTTTCCCAACCATGATACGGCTTGGCAAAGTAAGTGTTACAGTC
>NZ_CDSC02000155.1 GCF_001298715.1 Bathymodiolus azoricus thioautotrophic gill symbiont | reverse complement strand
ATTATCACCCCAAAACCTCTGACAACTTTTTAAAATTTCTTATATAGAACATCCTAAGAAGCCTTCTTCTTATTCTGATTCAATTTTATACTTTCTTGGTACACATCCATTGGTTTTTTGTAATCTAACGTCTGATGGAATCTTCTGTTGTTGTAAAACTCAATATAGTCATCCACATCAGTGGTTAGTTCGTTTATGGTCTGGTATGCGTTCAAATAGATTCTTTCGACTTTGGCGCTTCGCCAGAAGCGCTCAATGCAGATATTGTCGGTTGCTCTGCCTCTGCCATCCATTGATATAGTAATACCCAATTTTTTGAGTCTTTGAGTGTGCACTTCACTGGTGTACTGGCTACCCTGATCGGTATTAAATATCTCTGGATGTGGATACTTCTCTAAAGCTTCGTTAAGCACATTCATTACCAACTGAGAATCCATGGTGTTGGATATCTTGTACGATAGCACAACTTTGCTGTGCCAATCAATAATAGCAGCCATACAAACCATACCGCCTGCAATCTTGATGTAGGTGATGTCAGTGCTCCATACGTGATTAGCATGGCTGATATTCAATCCTCGCAACTTGTAACTATACTTCTTATGCGCTTTGATTGGTGTTGTCGTGTTAATAGGTTTAACCGCTAGTACGGCTTGCAAGCCTAGTTCTTGACGGTAGCGTACTACCGTATTTAAGCTTACCTTGTAAGCATCTTCCAGAAGCTGCTTATGCACCTTCTTCTCACCGTAGATGGGTATTTCTTCAAATACTTTGGTGATGTGATTTTTAATGGTTTGCTTGGTGTGATTAACGCGTGGCTTATAATATAAGCCACTGCGATTAATGCCAAGTGGTTGACATTGTTGATTAATGGATAAAGAAGAGGGTGAAGAATGGACTGTAATAGGCTTGAGATCAATCGACTGCTTTAGTTTAGATGAGCCCAAG
>NZ_CDSC02000034.1 GCF_001298715.1 Bathymodiolus azoricus thioautotrophic gill symbiont | reverse complement strand
AGTTAGCATGAAAAGCTAGCAGAAAATCTTGACTGTAACACTTACTTTGCCAAGCCGTATTATAGTTGGGAAAGGGGCTTAAACGAGAATCACAATGGACTGTTAAGGCAATTCTTCCCTAAGCGAATGGCTTTGGATAATGTGAGTGAGAAAGAAGCATTTAGGGCAACAGATTTAATGAATAATAGATCTAGAAAATGCTTGGGGTATAAGACCCCATTTGAGGTCTTTGCTAAGATGACTGGCAAAGACTATTTTTTAAATGGAAGTGTTGCACTTATGGGTTGAATTCGCCCTTGAATTAATTCAAACTAAAACAAAGATAATGCTAATTTCATCCAAAAGTCCGGGAACAACCCAACAACTAAGATTAATACGGCATTAATTGATAAAACCAACTTCATATCCATTGGTGCGTTGACTGTTGTTTCTTTATCACCCTCTTCAAAATACATTGATTTAATAATTTGCAGGTAGTAATAAGCGCTAATAACAGCAAATACAACGGCAATGATTGCTACCGTGATCATGCCGCTGGATATCACTTGTTGTAAGACGAATAATTTTGCATAGAAGCCGATAAATGGTGGCACACCTGCCATTGACAACATAATCATTAACATCATAAGCGCAAACCAAGGTGAGTGCTTGCTTAGCCCTTTGTAGTCGCTAATCAAATCAGCTTCAAAGCCCTTTTTATTGAGCAAGATAATAATACCAAATGCGGCTAAACTCATCAACACATAAGCCAAAATATAAAAAACTGCTGAACTATAACCTGTAATCACGCCAGTCACAAAACCCAGTAGAACATAACCAACATGTGAAATGGTTGAATATGCCAACATTCGCTTAATATTGGTTTGCATCAGTGCCACGATAGAGCCAATGGCAATAGATAAAATCGCCAGCACCATAAATAAATCCGACCAATAAGGCTGCATTGATCCTAGCCCATCAACCAGTAAGCGCACCAACATTGCAACTGCAGCAATCTTTGGCACCGTTGAAATAAATAGTGTGACTGAAGTTGGTGAGCCTTGATAGACATCTGGCACCCACATATGGAATGGCACCGCACCTAGCTTAAAAGCAATACCAATTACTAAAAATACCAAGCCAAAATTAAGCACCAGTATCTCTCTTGAAGCTAATACTGTGCTATTGGCAAAGGTGGCAATCTCAGCAATATTAAGACTGCCACTGATACCGTAAACCATGCTCATGCCATAAAGCAATAAACCCGAGGCAATCGCACCCAAGACAAAGTATTTAAGTGCTGCTTCAATCGCACCGGCTCTATTTCGTGCAATAGCGATGAGTGTGTAAAGCGATAAGGATAAAATCTCTAAACCCAGATACAAAGTTAGCAAACTGTAGCCTGAAACCATAACCATCATACCCAGTATTGACAACATAACCAAAACAAAATACTCGCCCTTAAATAAAGAATGTTGTATTAAATAATGACGCGAATAAACCATTGCCACCATCGCTGCTGCCATCATAAAGACTTTAAATACTGACGCCAAGTCGTCCAAGACAAATGAATACCCAAAAATGATTGTCTCTGGCTGCCCAATGAGATTAAACGACAATATACCTGTGATTAGTAAACTTAACTGCGTTAAGTAGTAAGCTACCTGCTTGAATGGTTTGGTTAAAAATAAGTCTAATAACAAAACCACAACAATTGCACTCAATAAAAATATTTCTGGCAAGGCTACCATTAATGAAGCTGTGTCAAATTGGACAGTATTTATCATTATTTAAACTCCTCTTACAATTTAGACGTTAATGCTTGATTGAGCAAATGCTCAATTGAAGTGTGCATGACTTCAATCATTGGCTGCGGATATAACCCTACCACTAGCACAGCAAGCGCTAATATTGCTAAAATAGAGAATTCACGGCCGTTAATATCGTTAAGTGTTTCTACAGCTGGATTGGTAACAACACCCCAAAATACACGCTTAACCATCCATAATGTATAAGCTGCACCCACGATTAGCGTGGTGGTGGCTAATACCGCATACCAAATGTTGGCTTGCACAGCACCCAAAATTACCATAAATTCACCCACAAAACCTGAGGTGCCTGGCAACCCTGCATTTGCCATTGCAAATAACACCGCAAAACCCGTAAACTTCGGCATAGAGTTAATCACACCACCATAGGTTGAAATTTCTCTTGAATGCAAGCGGTCATACAAAACACCAACCACTAGGAACATCGCAGCCGAGATAAAGCCATGTGAAATCATTTGCACCATTGCACCTTCTAGACCAAGGAAGGCACCTTCTGGCGCCTGTGAGTCGTAAGCTAAGAATAAAGCAAATACGCCTAGCGTTACAAAACCCATATGTGAAATTGAAGAATAAGCGATTAGTTTTTTCATATCCCTTTGCACCAAAGCAACAAAACCAATATAAACCACTGCAATAAGCGATAAAACAATCACCACATCTGAGAATTGCAAAGAGGCATCAGGCGTAATTGGTAGCGAGAAACGGAAAAAACCATAACCACCCATTTTCAACATAATCGCTGCCAGTATGACAGAACCACCCGTTGGTGCTTGAACATGTGCATCAGGCAACCAAGTATGCACAGGAAACATCGGCACTTTAACAGCAAATGCCATAAAGAACGCCCAGAAAATCCACGCTTGCTCTGTTGCTGTTAAACTAAGATTATGCCATTCTAGAATTGAGAATGAGCCACTTTTGTTGTACATATAAATAAGTGATATCAGCATAAATACTGAACCTAAAAAAGTGTATAAGAAGAACTTAATCGCCGCATAAATACGATTATCACCCCCCCAAATGCCCACAATGAGTAGCATTGGAATCAATGATGCTTCCCAAAAAGTGTAGAACAAAATCCCATCAAGTGCTGAAAATACACCAACAATCAAGCCTTCCATCATTAAGAAAGCTGCCATATAATGTGCCGGTCGTTTTTGAATGACTTCCCAACCTGCCCCAATCACTAAAACAGTTGAAAAAGTTGTTAGAATAATCAACGGCATAGAAATACCGTCAACGCCTATATGATAATTAATATTGAATTGTGTAATCCAAGCACTCTTTTCAACAAATTGCATAAGGTGTGTTGATGAGTCAAAGCCCGTCCATAGACTAAGTGACATGAAAAATACTAAAATAGCAATGGCCAAACTCATCCAACGAGCCGTAGTCGCTCGTTCATTGCCCAACACAATAACCAGCCCGCCACCTAAAATTGGCAACCAAATTAATAAACTAAGTAGAATATTTTGCATAATTATATAAAAACCTCAAATCTCAAGTAATGGCTTGTCGCCCATAAATAGCGCCCAAGTTAAGATAACTAATAAACTAAAAATCATAAAGAAAGCATAATGATAAACATAGCCCGTTTGAATTGGACGAATCACAGAACTAACAAAGCCAACGAATCTAGCGCTACCATTAACTATCATTGAATCAATTATTGTAGAGTCAGATACTTTCCATAAAATATGCCCCAATTTTTTAATACCATTAACGAATACAATTTCATTAAAACGATCAAAACCATATAACGATTCCAATACATAGTTAGTGCGCTTAAAAGTCAAGCGCACCCAAATAGCCCACTGCGTTCTATACAATGAGAATACCCAAGCAGCCACGATACCGCCAATCATCATCCAGAATGGTACGGTTTGTAGCGCATGAGAAATCATTCCTAATGCGCCGTGGAATTGTTGTTTTAGCTCAGCCACAGACATATGATTTGATGTAACGGTAATAGCCTCATCCAGCCAACCCTTAAATAACATGGGTTCAATGGTTAAGTAGCCAATAACAGCCGAAGGAATTGCCAACATTATCAATGGAAAGGTGATTGACAATGGTGACTCATGTAAGTGTTTGGTAGTTTCGTGTTTAACGCGCGACTTGCCGTGGAATACCAAGAAAAACATTCTAAATGAATAGAATGCGGTAATAAATACACCGGCAACTACTGCATAATAAACCCAATCAGCATAAGGTAATTGAGAGAAGTGTACCGCCTCAATAATCATATCTTTTGAATAAAAACCAGAAAATCCAGGGAAGCCAATGAGTGCTAGTGTGCCAATCAAAGCCGTCCAGTAAGTAATTGGCATGTATTTTTTTAAACCACCCATTTTACGAATATCTTGCTCGTGATGCATAGCAACAATCACCGAGCCTGCACCTAAAAATAACAACGCCTTAAAGAATGCGTGTGTCATCAAGTGAAAAATTGCCACTGAATAAGCACTCACACCTAAAGCAACTGTCATATAACCCAACTGCGATAGAGTTGAATATGCAACCACTTTCTTAATATCATTTTGCACGATACCAAGCAAGCCCATAAATAAGGCTGTGATTGCACCCACTATCATCACTACTGTAAGCGCTACATCACTCATCTCAAACATCGGCGACATACGCGACACCATAAAGATGCCTGCAGTCACCATAGTTGCTGCGTGAATAAGTGCTGAGATTGGCGTTGGACCTTCCATTGAACCTGGTAGCCAAACATGGAGAGGTACTTGTGCTGATTTTCCCATAGCACCAACGAACAACAACAAACAAATTACAGTGATTAAATCCGTACCCCAAAGTGTCTGATTGAATGTGTTATCAAGACTGACAAATACCTCTGCATAGTCAAGTGAGCCACTAAACGCTAACACCAAGCCAATACCCAATAAGAAACCAAAATCACCCACACGATTAACTAAAAAGGCCTTGAGATTGGCCTCAACAGCACTTTCTTTATGGTGCCAAAAGCCAATCAGTAGATAAGAAACTAAGCCCACCGCCTCCCAACCGAAGAACAACTGCATAAAGTTGTTGCTCATCACCAACATAAACATCGAAAAAGTAAATAGTGAGATATAACTAAAGAACTTGGTGTAATCCTTGTCATGGCTCATGTATCCAATAGTGTAGATATGCACCATTAAAGAGACAAATGACACCACTACCAACATCACAGAAGTTAAATTATCTACCAAAAAGCCAACGCTAATATTGAGCCCACCAATTTGCATCCAAGTGTAGAGATTTTGATTAAAAACCGCGCCTTGCTCCAATACATGATAATCAAACACCACTAACGCAAGCACAGTAGAAACCAATACACCCAAAATCGTAATCGTATGCGTGACATGTCGACCCAATGTGCGACCAAAAAATCCTGCAATAATGGCGCCTAGTAAAGGTGAAAGTGCAATTGTTAAATAAATTTTTTCCATAACTTACTCTAATTTATCCTTTTAAACTGTTAGTGACATCAACACTGATAGAGCCTCTAATTCTAAACAATAAAGTTAGAATCGCTAATCCAATTGCAACTTCTGCTGCTGCTACCGTCAAGATAAAGAAGACAAAGATCTGCCCTGCTTCATTGCCCAAGAAATAAGAAAAAGCAATAAAATTAGTATTTACCGCTACCAAAATCAGCTCAACACACATCAACAAGGTGATGATATTGGTTCGATTAACAAAAATACCGACCAAGCCAATACAAAAAATAATGGCGCTTAGAATTAAATAATCACTCAAACTAATCATTATTTATTCTCCTTGTTTTTTGGGGTAATTGAAACCAAACGCACTCTGTCTTTTGCTTGAACTTTAACCTGCTCTGAAATTGATTGACCTTTGCGATTAACTTCTTTACGGTGCACCAAGGTAATTGCTGCAATAATCGCAATTAATAACAGTACTGCCGCCAATTCAAATGAATAAATATAGTCAGTATAAAGTTGTAATGCCAAAACGGTAATATTGCTATAGTCTGCGCCGTGTCTTGCTGGTGCTGCCATCACACCCAAACCAAACTGGTTATAACCCAATACCATTGCCATTTCAGTAACAATGATAGCTGCCACCAACAAACCAAGTGGCAGATAACCAGCAAACTTTGCACGCAAAGTAGATTTATCAATATTCAACATTTTAATAACAAACAAGAACAATACCATGACTGCGCCAACATAAACCAAAATCAAAGTAATTGCTAAAAATTCTGCCTCAAGTAAAAGCCAAATACTTGCTGCGGAGAAAAATGCCAAAATTAAAAATAGCACAGCTTTCGCTGCATTACGCGAGAAAATCATTGCCAACGAACTGGCAATAAACCAAAATGAAAATATATAAAAAATTATTTGTTCAGAATTCATCATTTACCTGTATTTTGCATCTTCTGCTCTAGCTTCACTAATGGCTTTTTCGTTATTATCACCAACTTTCAATAAGCGCTCTTTGGTCATAATACTACCTTGCCTTGAATCAATAAATACATAATCAAAAATTTGCGTTTCAACAATTGCGTCAACGGGGCAAGCTTCTTCACAAAAACCACAAAAAATACACTTGAATAAATCAATATCATACTGCGTGGTACGACGCGAGCCGTCTTCACGCATTTCAGATTCAATGGTAATCGCATTTGCCGGACAAACCGCTTCGCACAGTTTACAAGCAATGCAACGCTCTTCGCCATTTGGATAACGACGCAAGGCATGCAAACCTCTAAAACGCGGTGAAATCGGTGTTCTTTCCTCTGGAAATTGCACCGTAATTTTTTTGTTAACGAGTTCTTTGGCAGTGATTTTCATACCACTGCGTAACTCACTAAGGCTAAAATCTTTAATTAATTTTTTAATGTCAAATATCATAGTAAATTATTTCCAAGAAAGGCTTTTCAAAACCAAGGCCCTATTTTAAATTGCGTCATTAATGCTACAACAAAAATCCAAACAATAGTCCATGGCAGAAATACTTTCCAAGATAAGCGCATAATCTGGTCATAACGAAAACGCGGAAAAGTCGCACGAATCCATAAATACAGAAACATAAAAAAGGTTGATTTTGCTAATAACCAAATAATGCCCGGTACCCAAGAAAATCCTGCCCCTAAATAAGCAATCCCTCCAAACGGAGAGTGCCAACCGCCAAAAAACAGTATCACCGCCAACACTGCCATAAAAATCATATTGGCATACTCTGCCAAGAAAAATACTGCAAAAGTCATACCTGAATATTCAACATGCGTACCGCCCACAATCTCAGATTCTCCCTCTACCACATCAAAAGGTGCGCGGTTAGTCTCCACCAAAGCAGAGATAAAGAAGATAATCATCATTGGGAACAATGGAATAAAGTACCAATTTAACACCCCACCTTTTTGTGCCATTACAATATCGTTAAGGTTAACACTACCTGCAATCATCACCACCGTTACCAAAGCAAAACCAATAACGATTTCATAAGAAACCAACAACGATGCACTACGCAATGCACCTAACAATGGATACTTAGAGTTTGATGCCCAACCTGCTAAGATAATGCCGTAAACGCCTACTGAGCCAATTGCCAAAACATATAACAAACTAATATCTAAGTTAGCAACATACATGCCTTCATCAAAGGGAACTACCGCCCAAATAGCAATCGCAGGCGCAATGGCCAATACAGGCGCTAACAAGAATAGATAAATATTTGCCTTACTTGGAAAAATAATTTCCTTAGTCATCAACTTAAAAGCATCTGCAATCGGTTGCAACCAACCTTTTGGACCAACACGGTTAGGCCCGATACGCAACTGCATATAGCCAATCACTTTTCGTTCTGCATAAGTAAAGTAAGCCACCACCAACATTAGTGGCGCCACCAAAGCCATCGCCTTAATTAGAATAATAACAATACTAGCGAATACACCATCAAACCAAGGGAACAATTCATATATCCACTGCCAAAATTCTGTCATGATTTATCTCCAGTTGACTGGTTTGCATGAACAAAGATGCAATTATTAGCTACTTTTTCAGTAATAATAACTGGCACGCCTAGATATTGTCCGCCTTCTTTGATACCTTCCTTCTTCGCGGTGGCTTTATTCATTAATGCGTTGTGCATTTGACCAATCTTTGTCGCTTGCAGTGCAGTTGCATGTCTTGATAACACATCAATTGCATAAGGTGATTTCTGCCAAATGACACTCACGCCTCGCTTTGCCGTAATATTAATTTCTTTATTGTCTATTTTTTGCTTATGGCTTTGATTTGAAATTTCACCGGTAATTTGCTCAGAGTTCGCATAGTGAAAGCCTGACAATTCTAACAAATCTGCCAATACTTTTAACACTTTCCAAGCTGACTTAGACTCACTTGGTGCACTGACTGCTGCTGCAAATGATTGCATAACACCTTCAATATTTATATGCGAGCCTGAGGTCTCATAGAAACTTGCAATTGGCAACATTACATCTGAATATCGCGCAACCTCTTTATCTCTAAAGCTATTCATTGAAACAACAAAAGTATTTTTATTATCTAATGATTTAATCGCTTGTACAGAATTATGAAAATCATACTGCGGATAAACATCTAACAAAATATAAGCACCCAAGTCTGCTGCTAACATTGCATTTGCATTCAAGCCGCCTTGACCTGGAACAAAATTTACCATTTCAGCCGCCATTGAATTTGAGGTTGCACTAACATTTAGCGTTGTAGAACCCGTTTGTTGTGCAATCTCACTAATTAATTTTGCAATGCTGGCAGCTTGTGGGTTGTTAATTGCATGTTCACCTAAAATAATCACTGAATTATTTGACTCTAACAACTCATCTGCGATACACTTCGCCACATCACCTATTTTAACTTTACCTAGATATTTTGGAATCTCAGCACAAGAACGCTCTAAGATTGATTTCAATACCTCTGCCAATATTGCCACTGTTTGACCTGGTGAAACAATATTTTCACTATTGGTGCGATAATTAAAATCAAACGACATGGCATTAATCACATCAATACTTGCACCTGCTAAGGCTGCCTTACGCAAACGATGATTGATCATTGGCTGCTCTAAACGCAGATTAGCGCCAATAATCAAGCTGTGGTCAACCTTTTCTAATTCTACTAATTTAATAGTGGATTCTAAGTTAATCACATTGTCTAAATCTTTAACATTAAGACGATAGTCTATATTTTCAGAACCTACTTCTCTTAACATTTTTTGCAATAAATGAAATTCTTCAAGCGTTGCCGTATTTGAAGTTAATGCACCAAGTTTATTGCCACCACCTGTATTCAATGCATTATCAACCAAACCACGCACTGCAAACTCTAATGCCTTATCCCATTCTACTTCTTTCCATTGTCCATCCATCTTAATTTGCGGCTTAAGCAATCTATTTTCATGTGCCAAACCTTCATAAGAAAAACGGTCTCTGTCAGAAATCCACGTCTCATTCACGCTGTCATTATCTCTAGCAACAATTCGCTTAACTTTGCCTTTGTATGTTTGCGTGAAAATATTAGAACCCACCAAGTCGTGTCTCGCAATATTTGCCACAGAATGCATCTGCCATGTTCTTAGTTCGTAACGGAATGGCTTAGAAGTTAATGCGCCCACTGGGCAAACATCAATCATATTACCTGATAACTCTGAGGTAATACCTTCTTTCAAGAATGGCTCAATCTTCAAATCTTCACCACGACCCGTACCGCCCATTTCCATAATGCCGCCAATCTCACTACCAAAACGCACACAACGGGTGCAATGAATACAGCGCGTCATATCGGTATGAATTAATGCACCAATATCGCTGTTGGCAACAATACGCTTGCCTTCCGTAAAGCGCGAGACATCTGAGCCATAGCTCATTGCCACATCTTGTAATTCACACTCACCACCTTGGTCACAAATCGGACAATCTAAGGGATGATTAATAAGTAAAAACTCCATGACTGCTTTCTGTGAAGCCTTGGCTTTCTCATTTTGGGTGTGGACTTTCATGCCTTCGTTAATCGGCGTAGAACATGCAGGTTGTGGCTTTGGCGCACCTTCAACATCTACCAAACACATACGACAATTTGCTGCTATCGATAATTTCTTGTGATAACAAAATCTTGGCACACTGATGCCTTCTCTGTCAGTAACAGCGATTAGCATCTCACCTGCTTTGGCTTTGACTACATTACCATCAATTTCAATTTCAATATCAGCCATCTAGTATCCTTTCACCATGCTCTCACCATGCTCAATATAGTATTCAAACTCCTCACGAAAACATCGCAAAAAACTCTCCACTGGCATTGCTGCTGCATCACCAAGCGCACAGATTGTATTGCCCATAATTTTGTCCTGAACACTCAACAGTAAATCAATGTCCTCAGGTTTTCCATCACCGCCCATAATACGCTTTAACACACGATACAACCAACCTGTGCCTTCACGACACGGCGTACATTGACCACAGGACTCATCGTAATAAAAGTGTGCAAGTCGCGTCAATGCCCCGACCATACAAGTTGAGTCATCCATTACAATCACTGAACCTGCACCCAACATTGAGCCAGCAGCCTCAATCCCGTCATAATCCATCGTCATTGCCATTGCTGCTTCTGCAGTCAATACTGGGGTTGATGATCCGCCTGGAATCACGGCTTTTAATTTTCGCCCTTTGCGTAGTCCGCCTGCCATTTTAAGCAAATCTTTAAACGGTGTACCCATTGGCACTTCAAAATTCGCTGGATTTTGCACATGGCCCGTCACTGAAAATAATTTACAACCGCCAGAATTTTCCACACCAATATCGGCAAACCATTGTCCACCTTGTGCCAAAATATCAGGCACAGAAGCAAAACTCTCAGTGTTGTTAATGGTGGTCGGCTGACCAAACAGCCCTACATTTGCAGGGAATGGTGGCTTAAACCTTGGCTGGCCTTTTTTGCCTTCAAGTGATTCTAACAATGCGGTTTCTTCACCGCAAATATAAGCGCCAGCACCTAAATGTGCGTACAGGTCAAAACTCACACCACTGTTCTCAATATCTTTGCCTAGCAATCCTGCTTTATAAGCCTCTTTCAACGCACCTTCAAAACGCTTGAACGGCTCCATGAACTCACCACGGATATAGTTATAACCCACACTTGCATTCATCACAAAACCGCCAATTGCCATACCTTCAATCACCGCATGCGGGTTATACCTAAGAATATCTCTGTCTTTACAGGTACCTGGCTCACCTTCGTCAGAATTACACACCACATATTTTTGCACATCAGACTGGCGAGGCATGAAACTCCACTTCAATCCAGTAGGGAACCCCGCACCACCTCGACCACGCAGACCAGATGCCTTTAATTCACCAATAATTTCTTCAGGTGTGATTTTGCCTTTTAAGATTTTACGCCAAATCTTATAACCGCCACTTTTCTCGTACACTTCAAGCGAATGGCAGTTTTTCTTATCTAGATTCTTGAAGCAAACTTCATTCATTTGAGTTTGTCCACAATGTCATCAATTTTTTTCTCGGTTAGATTTTCGTAATAAGTATCACCAATCTGAAACATTGGTGCACCAACGCAAGCACCTAAGCACTCAACTTTTTTCACATTAAGCAAACCATTTTTTGTTACTTGACCCGTTTTCACACCAAGCTTCTTCTCTAAATAAAACACCAAATCGTCCGCACCATTTAGCATGCATGAAATATTGTGACAAATGCGAATGGTGTGTTTGCCTACTGGTTTATGATTATAGTTCTCATAAAATGTTGCGACTTCGGCCGCTGCAATGCTTGACATGTCTAAATAATCAGCCACCTCAGCAATAGCCTCAGCACTCAAGCTGTTCTCATTTTCTGCCTGTACAATCTTCAACGCCTCCATCACTGCAGAACTTTGTCGCCCTTTTGGATATTTTTGTATCCAAGTATCAATTTGTTTTTTTGCTTTATTCGAAATCATAATTTTTACCTGTCAATCTCGCCAAAAACAATATCCTGTGTCCCAATAATGGTCACCACATCAGACAACATATGCCCTTTTGCCATCTCATCCATTGCTGCTAAATGCACAAACCCTGGGGCGCGTATCTTCACACGATAAGGTTTGTTTGCACCATCAGAAATTAAATAAATACCAAATTCACCCTTAGGATGCTCAATGGCACAATAAACTTCGCCTTCTGGCAAACAATAACCCTCAGTAAACAGTTTAAAATGATGAATGAGTGACTCCATATCATCTTTCATCTCAGTGCGTTTTGGCGGCGCTACTTTCTTATCGTTGCTCATCACTGAGCCTGGATTTTCTCTCAACCAATCAACGCATTGCTTGATAATGCGATTGGATTGACGCATTTCTTCCATACGCACCAAGTAACGGTCATAGCTGTCACCTGTAGCACCGACTGGAATATCGAATTCTAATTTATCATAAACCGCATATGGCTGATTTTTCCTCAAATCCCACGCCACACCAGAGCCTCTGAGCATAGGCCCAGTAAAACCTAATTGTTTGGCACGACTAGCAGAAACAATGCCAATGTTTACCAAGCGTTGTTTCCAAATACGGTTGTCTGTCAATAAGTCATCATATTGTTTAATGTTTTTTGGGAATTCTTTGACAAAGTCATCAATAAAGTCTAATAACGAACCTTGGCGATTTTTGTTCATCGCCTCTAATTCTTTAGGTTTGCGGAAATCATTTTTTAAATATTGTGGCATCTTCTCAGGCAAATCACGATACACACCCCCTGGGCGATAATAAGTCGCATGCATTCGTGAGCCTGATACCGCCTCATAGCAATCAATTAACTTTTCTCGTTCACGAAAAGCGTACAAGAAAATACTCATAGCGCCCACATCAAGCCCGTGTGTACCCAGCCACATTAAATGATTAAGGATGCGAGTGATTTCGTCAAACATGACACGAATATATTGAGCGCGTTCAGGCACTTCTAACGCAAGCATGGTTTCGATTGCTCTAACATAAGCATGCTCATTACACATCATAGAAACATAATCTAATCTATCCATATAACCAATAGATTGATTATAAGGCTTGGACTCTACGAGTTTTTCAGTGCCGCGATGGAGTAATCCAATATGTGGGTCAGCGCGCTCAATGACTTCACCATCAATTTCCAAGATAAGACGCAAAACACCATGCGCCGCAGGATGCTGCGGACCAAAGTTAAGTGTATAGTTACGAATCTCTGCCATTTTATAAACCTTATTCCCTAATTACTTTTGGTACATTAACATTTGGCTCAATACTCACCGGCTCATAAACCACTCTACCCAGTTCTTCATCATAACGCATTTCCACTTCACCAATCATCGGGAAATCCTTGCGTAATGGATGACCAACAAAACCATAGTCGGTCAAAATACGGCGCAAATCTGTATGGTTTTCAAACAAAATACCAAACAAATCAAAAGCTTCTCGTTCATACCAATCCGCTGCCGCCCAAATACCTGTAACGGTTTCAATCATCGGTTGTGCTTCGTCAACAAATGCCTTTACACGCAGTCGGTAATTCTTATTCACCGACAATAAATGATAAGCCACAGCAAAGCGTTTTTCATGCCTATCTTCACCACCACACGCCTCACGACCTCTGCCAAAACCCGAAGAACTGGCATTAGCATCCCAATCAGATTGCCCATAAGTCAAATAATCCACGCCACACAAATCAACCAAAGTATCAAACAAGAAAGTATCTCTGAGTTTCAAGCAAGACTTGATAATATCACTAACATCAACTGTTAAAGTCAATTCGCCAAATGCATCAATAATATTGCCTTCGCCAAATTCTTCAATAAGTTGTTCTTTTAAGTCTTGCATTAGGTTCTCGCAATAGTGTTGGTACGACGAATTTTATCTTGTAATTGCAAAATACCGTAGAGTAGCGCCTCTGCCGTTGGCGGACAACCAGGTACATACACATCCACTGGCACAATGCGATCACAACCACGCACCACGGCATAAGAATAATGATAATAACCACCGCCATTTGCACAAGAACCCATTGAAATCACCCAGCGAGGCTCAGGCATTTGGTCATAAACTTTCCTAAGTGCTGGCGCCATCTTATTCGTCAGTGTACCCGCTACAATCATCAAATCAGATTGGCGTGGTGTTGGTCTAAAAACGACACCAAAACGGTCAAGGTCATAACGCGAAGAACCTGCTTCCATCATCTCTACCGCACAACAAGCCAAGCCAAAAGTCATTGGCCACAATGAACCTGTTCTCGCCCAATTGATTATCTTATCAAGCGATGTGGTTACAAATCCTTCTTTCATTAAGCCTTCAATTGCCATAATTACCCTTGAATTTAAACTGAGTGCGTGACAAGCTTAACACAAATCTTATTCCCATTCTAGCGCCCCCTTCTTCCATTCGAAAATGAAACCTACGACCAATAAAGATAAAAATATACTCATTCCAATAAAGCCAAACCAGCCCAGTTGAGATTGAACCACTGCCCATGGAAACACGAAAGCAACTTCCAAATCAAATAAAATAAATAAAATTGCAACCAAATAATAACGCACATTGAAATACATACGCGAGTCGTCAAAAGGAGGAAAACCACACTCAAACTGAGAGTTCTTCTCTTCATCTGGTTTGCTTGGACCTAGTGCATAGCCAATTAACATTGGAACAACACCAAAGGCAATTCCTAACAAAATAAAAACTACAATGGGTAGATAGTTTTCTAACACTCAATTATCTCTCATTATATGACATATCAAGCATTATAGACAATTTATTGTCACCTCGGTGGTCAAATATGACACCCAAATCCAAAAATAGAACCACCCAACCCAAAAATACCAATCAAAATCCTAAAAACCACCCCATTCAAGTCTTGCATCCATAAAAATACAGACAATACCCCCAATTTAATAAGATCAGCACAAACTATCCGATATTTTGGATCGTTTAGGTTTTTTAGGTGTGCTTAAGCCTCCTTTGTTTAGGCAGAGCTTATTTTGTTGTTCGTTTAAATCAAGATAGCAACGGCTTAAACGTTTTGATGTTGTTTAGCACCTGAGTAAGTAAGTCATAATATTGTGCTTGGCACTTAACAATCACTTGTCTGCCTGTCTGCCATGTTGAAGTACTTTAGCGGCGATAGCATAGAGGCGATTGCGCACATACTTTGCTCTTTTATTGGCAAATTCAAGGGGTAATATTTGACGCATTAGTG
>NZ_CDSC02000275.1 GCF_001298715.1 Bathymodiolus azoricus thioautotrophic gill symbiont | reverse complement strand
CAGGATCAATCTTAATGACTTTTTTGTAAGCATCAATGGCTTTTTGATACTCTTTTAATTCACTATAAGAATAACCAAGATTAAAGTAACCAATCGATATATTTTTTTTATCATTTTCACGGTTAGCGCGGCCGATAAAATATTTCCATGGGTCAATTGCTGTCTTATAATCTTGCCGTATTTTTAATCTTAGTTTTTGAAATTCTGTGCCATATTTTTTAACTTCTTGTTCTATTTTTTTGGTCAACTCCCTCCCTAGACGGGGAATTTGTTTATACCTTTGTTTTATTTTTTTAAAAATAAACTCAACTTCCTTCGCAGTTTTTTTTACATTTTTTGCGTATGTTTGAATTTCTACGAATGAGCTTTCAGATTTTTTAATAAGTTCCTTATAATGGTCAATATCATCCTGAATCACAATAAACTCATATCCAGCAAGTGTCGTCAATATTATCAAAACGATACCGATTACACTTAACCACCGAGTAATTACATTTCCTTGGCTCTTTAAAACATCTTGCCTTAAATCTTGATATTTAGAGGTGTTGGTGTTGTCTGCATTTTTTTGTATGTTTTTAATGGCGTCCGATTGCCGTTCTAATTTATGTTCCAATGTCAATAATTGTTGTGATACTTTCTTGTTATTAGCCATTAATGTAGTGCCAGTTTATTTTGATTTTCGCAGATGAGGGTGTTGTTTTTTTCTATAACCAACCAAACTTTATGCGTTTATGAACATTTTAAACTACAAACTTGATACAACTAACGAACTTTTGACCTCTCGTATTGGGCTTATTACACTAGCGCATACTATCCAAGTATTGGATTTATCAAAAACAATAGATCAGCACTTCCCCGCATTGGGCAGTAATTGTGCCCTTAAAGCCTCAACCTTTATTAATACCTTGGTACTGAGCCAATATGAGGGCGGTGAATGTCTAAACGATACTGTTCATATTGCCAAAGACAAAGTTTTGCGTCTTGTTGTTAATCAAAAAGCACCAACCCCACAAGCTATTGGCACTTGGCTTAGACACTTAGGCAAAAAC
>NZ_CDSC02000086.1 GCF_001298715.1 Bathymodiolus azoricus thioautotrophic gill symbiont | reverse complement strand
AAACAATCATTTTTACGCCAACAATATTGATATTAATGCAGGGAAAAAGGTAGAAATTTCTGTTCAATCTATGGGGGCTAAGAACAATTTAAATATTACAGCGAATGATTTTATTAGTGATACCGCTCAACAGGGCGGTGTTCGTTTTGCTAAAAATATCAATATTAATGTGATTAATGGCACTTATGAGGCTTTAAACATGGTTCAATATATTGCCAAAGAAAATATTGATATTAAAGCGACAAGCGTTAGTATCCAAGGGGCAGATAGCGATAACAGGGTTAAATTGAATGTCAATGAGGGTAAGTTAAGCATATCGAGTCAATCGGTGGATATAGATAATGCATTTTTGGGCACCAAAAAAAATATCCAAATCACAGCACCAGATGATTTGCAAATAGGGAAAGATGTCAAGTTAAGTTCTCAAGAGGAAAATATCACAATAAATGCAGGTCAACTCACTTCTGAGGGTATGTTGTTTGCCAATAAAGACATAACGATTGAGGCAACCAAGGTAACTAATAGTGGCAATATGTTTGCTACTAATCAACTGGCTATTAATGCTACTGAGTTTGACAATCAGAAAAACATTTTTGCTGATGAAGCAGTGCTGAGCATAGGCAAGATATTAACAAATGCAAAGGGTGCTCAGATCCTTGTTGACAGTCGACTCGTTATCAATACACTGGCAGACGGGATTTTAGCGGTTATTAACGCAGGATTGTTGGCATTGAAAAGCAGTTTAAATATCACCTCTACTAATGGTACTACTCAATCCACGCCATCAACAGGCAGTTTAAC
>NZ_CDSC02000084.1 GCF_001298715.1 Bathymodiolus azoricus thioautotrophic gill symbiont | reverse complement strand
CCAAATAATGTTAGTCATTTTTAAATAAGTGATAGAAACAACACTATCAGCAATCTGCCACAGTTTGTTTTCCATCTGTGATTATCATTTAGTATGATTTGTACAAATGTATAACTATATTTATATTTTATTAATACTTGTTATAATCAATTCATTAAATTGTAGTGATATAGTGGTAAATATTGACATAGAATATGACCGGTTGTTGGAGTGATCAACATGATCAATGCCACTTGTGAAACATGACCTTATTTACCATATTGAGCTTTTGTGTCCAGCTACAGTTTTAATGGGCTTCCTATTGCTTAATATTTAGTTTTCGAATTTGGACTATTGTTTTACTTTCGTTCTCTCTTCTGTCTACCTCTGTCCTTCGGTATGTTGGTTATGGTTACACAAATGTTGTCTTCTGACTTTCCCTATGCTTATTGGTCTCAAATTGTCATTGTATTTTGTAAATATTTTATATTTTGCAGTTTTTTGACATTCAGTCAGTTCACATCATTGCAATCAGGCGCATTCAACGACTTGCCAAGCCTTGTTTATATGTAAGTTTCAAATTCCTTCTATTTTTCCATATTCTTACTTACAAAGCATGAATATGCTTAGTCAATGATCATTTTTATATTCAACGATTCTATGTGAGATGTGATTATGTAAAGAAAGTCATGATGGTCAACTATTCCATCAATATCAACCAAAAAAATCAACCACTTACCTCAAATCACTGTATACAATAATGACCAGGACATATAACATTGGAAATCCAGGTACTGGCTTGGGACAGACACACCATTCTTGTGTTGATATAAGTGGCACTGTTGCCCATTATTGTTTACACTTTTCTTCATAATATCTACAATTTCTGTTATTTAAGAAAAAACAATTTATACAAAGCATCAGAATGCCAACACAAAATTGAAGAACATTTTTGAATTTTAAATTATTACTAATAGCTAAAACTACATGGTAGCCTGTCCACTTTCATCAATAATCTTGGCTGAATGTGTCCATTTAATCAAATTTCTACCAAAGTCAAGGGAATTATGTATGAAGGTTTGAACCCAAATGCATAAATGTACAATGAAATTAAAGATCCAGACAGAGCATATCTATTAATTTAACCATTGTTCAAAGGTTACATCAATTAAAATTGATTGTTTATTTCTTTAGGACAAGAACATCAATACCTTTCTTTGAACAAGTCCAAATTACACAATACTTATTGTATGAACTGTTTAAGGCAGAGCAGAAAGCCATTTATTTGATAAAATGTAAAAGAAAATAATAAGGGAATACAAATGAAGATATCGAGCTTAGAGATCACGAAGCGTTTTTAGAATAACCCTCATCATGTACACTCATAATAAAAAGAGTAGAAACCAACAAAAATAAAATGTAAAGGTCCTTGGGAGCATGAAAACCAACTGGTCTCAACAGTGTATCTAAGCTTGGCTATGGTCACCTATGTCTGAGGGAGGGGAATATTACTTTTGATGATACTTAAAATATAGTCAACCGATATCGGCACTTTCAATACTTGGTGCATGACAACATGAAAGGAGTCAAACGAGTAGAACACTTTTTATCTTCAATCAAGTGTTAACATGTTTTAAATTCCAATTTAAAAGCAGGGCTATTATTTCAAGCATTCCAATCTGACGAAAGTCCACGTTTTTGTCTGTTTGATTAGTTTCTCCTCAATGGTGAACTGCCTGTATAATGTATGTGAATCCTGGTTGAACACCAAGAACTAGTGTCATATAAATTAACATTATAATATAAAGACATCATAAATAAAAACTAGATACAAAATATCTCCATCGCTATAAAAATGTACATTGTTTGTATTTATGGTCCACATTCTGAAACCATATAGAAAATTGTATTTTTTTATTCCGACAGGAGCTCGGTAAATGGTTTACATCCCGTTTTTAAGCATGTTCAGTTAATCGCCTCTGAATATCAAAGTTCATAAACGATTGATTCTATGTGTTAGCAATTAGGTATCTAATTTCACGATAGTACAGAAGATAACAATAAACACAAATCTTGATTATGTCAGGTAAATTAATTAGAGCCCAATCATCCACTGTTTACAGTTAGGGTTTTACTATGATAGTATTGATGTTCTAATTTATGCTTATTTATAATCTAAAAAAAAGTGTGTTTGCGTTTTTGCAACCACTTTAACAAGATCAAAGTTAAATAGAGAGTTGATGTATTAGGGTATGTATTGTGTACCAACGTCTACACGTTCCTAGTATATATTGGTATTGTTCTAGCGGTGTGGTATTTTTTAAGCTTACTACATACTTATTATACTTTATTCTATATATTGAATTATAACTACAGACAGTATCAAGTATCAAAGATTTAGAATTGTTTTTGTATGTCTTTATTCTTATAGTTTTTTGGAAGACAATAAAATAACATCAAT
>NZ_CDSC02000273.1 GCF_001298715.1 Bathymodiolus azoricus thioautotrophic gill symbiont | reverse complement strand
TAAGAGGTATTTTAGCAAAAGTTGGTTGATTTGTCTAGGGTTATTGTTGGTTTTATTATTATAAATCAATTTGTTGTGTGGTTTTTAAGGGTTGACTATTTAATGACGCTTTAGAGAAACACCCACACCCAGAGATATTTAACACTGATCAAGGTAGTCAATATACCAGTGAGATACACACTAAACGATTAAAAGATTTAGGTATTACAATATCTATGGATGGTAAAGGTAGGGCTACAGATAATATCTGTATTGAGCGTTTCTGGAGGAGCGCAAAATGCGAAAGAATTTATTTAAATGAATATCAATCCATCAGTGATTTAATCACTGATGTGGATGATTATATTGAGTTTTACAATCATCAAAGATTCCATGAAACATTGAAATATAAAAAACCAATGGATGTGTATCAAGAAAGTATAAAATTGAATCAGGAAAAGAAGAAGGTCTCTTAAGATGTTCTATATAAGAAATTTTAAAAAGTTGTCAGGGTTTTTTGGTAATGTACTGTACTGGGCCATCTATGCAGATAAAGGCTATTGTGATAAACAAATTCATATTGATGCTAAACGCAAAGGTTGCAATCTAAAGGCTATCTTGAAAAACAATATGAAAAATAAAAATAAAAATAAGGGTAGAGACAGTTTTATCACAAAAATGCGTAGTCCGTATGAGCGAGTATTTTCTCAAACTAATCATCGAACAAGGTATAGGGGTGTTGCTAAAAATCAGTTTGCAATGTTTATGGAATCATTGGCGTTTAACCTTAAAAGAATGGTGATTTTAAATGAAGAGTATGGTTTTTAGGGGGGTATTGTTTGTTTTTTGTTGATTTTAAGGGAAATTGACAAAAAATGGGAAGATAGCAGAGTTTAATGGGGGGGTATGAAGAAAAAAATTGTGGAATAGCGGAGTTTGATGAGAGAAATATGGGGAAAAATTAGGTTTTAGATTTTTTTTAAAAATTATTTAAATTCAACGGTCTCATGAT
>NZ_CDSC02000174.1 GCF_001298715.1 Bathymodiolus azoricus thioautotrophic gill symbiont | reverse complement strand
TTGTACTGGGAATTTTGGCTGGCCTTTTTTATAAACTCACATTAAAACTTCCATTGAATAGCACCTTCAATACCATCACTATGCGCTTTATTATTGGTAGATTGAATACGCTCATAACTAACAGAAGCGCTGGTGTCGTCTTTTTGATAATCCAGCCCCAGTTTCACGCTCACTTCTTGCTCGGCATTTTTGCTAAGGTAATCGCTGGTATCACGACGAATATCAGATTTGTATTCCACGCTAACAAAGCGATTGAGTTGTCCATCTCGATAGTTCACTTGCTTATTAATCTCAATACCAAGGGCAATTGCCTCGTTGGTGCCAGTCTCGCTGTTGGTAAGTACATCAATCGCCTTCATCTTAATACGACTGATGTCGTAGCGAATAAAAGGCGAAAGCTCTACGCCCTTGGCCTGTAAATCCGCACGGTAAGCAATGCTGGCAAAAAAGCCATCGCTGTCTTGGTCGGCACTTGACGCATTGTTGACTTTGTGCGTGGCTTGGGCGACGCCTAGCACTGCCTCAATACTGCCTTTGTCATTGAGTTCTAATGCGCCGTAACTAGACAATGTGTATTGCGTGGTATCCACATCGCCTGAGAAATCATTGCCCGTGGCAGTGCGATCTTGCTTGCCTAAGCTAAGTGCAAAGCCAATAATTTTATCTTTGGCTATGCGTCTGTCCATACCCATATTGAGGGATTTAAGATTAAACTTAGTCTTATCTGCCCCTGTCCCGTTGCTTTTACCAATCACCACCTTGGCACTTGTCCAAGTATCCCAACGCTCAATCTTACGGCTGGAGGTGGGGATGACATTACTTAGCCCGTTGGCACTTAGTATATGGTTGATAAGGCTGTTGGTTTGACTATCGGCAAAACTGACCTGAATACCGTTAACAAAACCATTGGTACTAGAACTGCTCTTTTGTTTGTCTTTATGACGAATATGCGATAAGCGCCCCATCAATGTTTTTCCGACTTTAAAGAGTAAGACTTTACTGGCAGTTTTGCTTTCTTTACGCACGGCTTGGGCAGCCATTCTGACAGCCACCGCCGCCCTAGAAGCGCTGACACCAAACCTTGTAGACGCTTCTACGGTTACAGTGAGGGTTTTTTCAGTCGTATCATTACCCTTGGTGGCTTTGATATTAACCTGATAAGTGTTATCACCAGGGTTTTTAAAGCTGGTGGCTTCAAAGGTAAGTGTGTTGCCACTAAGGCTGAATTTAGCCTGATTTCTGCCACCAGCAATAGAAAAATTTACACCCCTTTGGCTGGCAGTAAGCGTAATCACTTTGGCTACATTTTCTGGCGTAGAAACATTAGCCGTGGTAATGACAAGCTTTTTTGTTTCTTCTGTAACTTTGATAGAAAATTCTTGATTGGCGCTCTGGATGCCATCGCTAACAGTGACGGTGATAGTCATATCACCAATAGCAGTAATGCGACGCTTGGTTTTGAGTTGGTTACGGTTGACGATTTCAAAATCAGCGTTGTTGGTGATGGTAAAAGTGAGGGCATCAGCAGCAGTATCTATATCGGTAGCACTAAGGATACCAACCACGGTGCCGATGGGCTGATCTTTGAGAAGGTTAGTATTGCTGATCTGGATATTGGTTGGGGCAACATCGTTTAGGTCGGTAACCGTAACAGTAATGGTTTTACTAACGGAGGATTCACCCGCTTCACTGGCAGTAATTATCACCGAGTAGGCATGATCGCTTCTGACTTCAAAGTCGGTGGCAGCAAAGGTAAGTGTGTTGCCACTAAGGCTAAATTTAGCCTTATCTGCACCACCGGTAATAGCAAAACTTACACCACTTACATCACTTCTGTTGACAGTAAGAGCAATCACTTTATCTGCATTTTCTGGCGTAGCAACATCAGTCGTAGTAATGACAAGTTCTCCTTCATCTTCTAAACCTTCTATAACTTTGATAGTAAAGTCTTTCCTGGTGTGTTGGACACCATCACTAACTTTGATGGGGACAGTCATATTACCAATAGTAACGATGCGACGCTTGGTTTTGAGTTGGTTACGGTTGACGATTTCAAAATCAGCGTTGTTGCTGGTGATGGTAAAAGTGAGGGCATCAGCAGCAGTATCTATATCGGTAGCACTAAGGGTGCCAACCACGGTGCCGGCGGGCAGATCTGCGACAAGGTCAGTATTGCTGATCTGGAGATTGGTTGGGGCAACATCGTTTAGGTTGGTAACCGTAACAGTAATGGTTTTGCTAACGGAGGATTTACCT
>NZ_CDSC02000325.1 GCF_001298715.1 Bathymodiolus azoricus thioautotrophic gill symbiont | reverse complement strand
ACGACTTCAATATCATCCACGCCATATAAATCTAGCATTGGGATGCGAATTTTACCCAAATATTTAACTGCTAAATCTGGCATTCCAATAGCAACAAAATATTTGATTGGGTGTTGCTGATTGTCTAAATAATGCGCACTCATTACACTGCCCAAACTATGAGATACAATTGCATCTGCATTTAACCCTTGTTGCTGTAAATAATTAATGGCAGATTTAATGCGATTGTCAGCTTGAGTTAGTAAAGTGATATATTCAACTGCATCTTTATCATTTGCCAATACTGGCATTTGAATAGACAAGGTATGCCAGCCTTTTTCACTAAGTGCAACACGCAAAGGTTGAATGACTTGCGCCCAATCAGGGTGCACTCCTAAACCATGGACAATCAACGCTGCACGCTTAGTATTAGTTTCACTAGGGGTATAAAGCGACATAAATGGTTGTTTGTTAGCACTTAGCCAAACTACATCACCATCCATCAAACCATATTCTACTTGTGATGCCCAGCGTTTTTCTTTAGCATAATTTGGCACAACCTGTGCAAATACAAAATTACTGACAAATAATAAAATTAATACGAACTTCATATAAGATTCTTTTTAAGAAAATTTAGAACGGATGATGCTAGAGACAACACCCATATCAGCCTTACCTGCAAGCTGGCCCTTGAGTAATCCCATTAACTTGCCCATATCTTGCATAGAAGACGCACCAGAATCAGCAATTGCTTTATCAACAACTTTACTTATGTCATTTTCTGAAAGTTGTGCAGGCATATAGTTGTTGATAACAACTAACTCTGCTTCTTCAATTTCGATAAGGTCAGTGCGGCCCGCTTCTTTGAATTGTGAAATAGAATCTTTGCGTTGCTTAACCATTTTCTGGATGACGGCTAATACTTGCTCATCAACAAGCTCGATACGCTCATCAACTTCTCTTTGCTTAATAGCGCCTAAAATCATACGAATAGCCTTTAGCCTCTCTTTATCTTTGGCTCTCATTGCTGATTTCATATCTTCGGTAATGCGTTGCTTTAGTTCTGACATTGTTGAGCTACTCCTGAATTAAAAAATCTCAGTAAAGACTGAGATTTTATTATTGTATATGAATTATCAAATAATATTACTTTAATACATTCTCTTGCGATGGATACGATTCTTGGCCATTTCTTTATGGGTGCGTTTGACTGCTGCTGCTTTCATACGCTTGTTAACCCATGTTGGCTTCTCGTAAAATTCTTTCTTACGAACATCTGTAATAACACCAGCTCTATCACAAGTACGACGAAAGCGTCTAAGTGCAATATCAAAAGGTTCGTTCTCTCTTACTTTAATTGAAGGCATAGTTTTTTCCTTTATGAATCTGTAGAATCGTCAGCAGGTGTGCCATCGAAATCAACTAATTGAACAATCGCCATTGGCGCTTTATCACCAGTACGAAAACCAGCTTTAAGAATACGGATATAACCACCAGGGCGATCTTTGTAGAATGGACCTAACTGGGTGAATAATTTAGCCACTGAAGCATCATCGCGTAATTTTGAAAATGCATTACGACGATTAGCAACGCTGTCTGTTTTAGCTTTGGTAATTAACGGCTCAACAACACGACGAAGCTCTTTTGCTTTTGGCAAAGTTGTTCTGATTGTCTCGTGCTCAAACAATGAATTTGCCATATTCTTAAACATCGCCTTACGATGAGAAGAATTACGGTTTAGTTGTCTACCTGACTTTCTATGTCTCATGATATTTCCTTATTCACTCATTAAATCAACTGGTGGCCAGTTCTCAATGGCTGTGCCTAAATTTAGACCCTTCTCAGTTAATGCTTCTTTAATTTCGTTCAACGACTTACGACCTAAGTTAGGTGTTCTCAATAAATCTTGCTCAGACTTCTCAATTAAATCACCAATGTAGTAGATTTGCTCAGCTTTCAAGCAGTTTGCGCTACGAACCGTTAATTCCAACTCATCTACTGCTGTTAATAATTGCGGGTCAAAATCATCTGAAGTTGGCAATGTCTCTTCTTCTTCAACCAATTCTAATTCAACAAATGAAGACAATTGGTCTTGTAAGATTGTTGCTGCACGCTTAATAACTTCTTCAGCATTAACCGAACCATTTGTTTCCATTACAATGTTTAATTTATCAAGATTAACTTTTTGATTAACACGCGCTGCGTCAACTGTGAAACTCACACGCTTAATTGGTGAAAAGCTTGCATCTAGTTGCATACCACCAATTGTTGAGGCTTCATCGTCACGCGCAACTGCTGCGTCATAGCCAATACCTGTGCTGATCTTAAGCGTTAGTCGCATATGACCACCTGCATTTATTGTTGCAATCACTTTGTCTTTGTTGAACACTGAAACATCTGTTGCGTTTGCTTCAATATCAGCTACTGTGATTTCACAAGGACCTTTCTTATCAATAACAACTTCTGCTGAATCAGAAGTGTTTAGCGCAACTGAAACTTCTTTAAGGTTTAACAAGATGTCTAATACATCCTCTTGAACACCTTCAATAGTTGAAAATTCGTGCATCACACCGTCAATCGCTACTTCTGTGATTGCAGAACCTGAAACAGAAGACAACAATGTTCTTCTTAACGCATTACCCAGTGTATGACCAAAGCCTTTTTCTAAAGGCTCAAGAATAACTCTATACTCGTTATTCGCTGTTTCTTTTGATTCAACCAACTTTGGCTTTAAAAAATCTCTTGCATTTCCTTGCATAATATGTCCTTTATTTTGAATACAATTCAACAATTAAATGCTCTGCAATATCAGATGACAAGTCATCACGCGCAGGAACATTCTTAAATACACCTTTTAGTGCTTTACTATCAACTTCAACCCATTCTGGCAAGTCACCTTGCTCAGCTAATTCCATTGCTAATTGAATACGGCTTTGTTTTTTTGCTTTTTCTCTAATAGAAATTTCATCATTAGCACCAACTTGGTAAGAAGGAATGTTAACCGCCAAACCATTAACCAAGATAGCCTTGTGAGAAACCAATTGTCTTGCTTCAGCGCGCGTAGAGCCAAAACCCATACGATAAACAACATTATCAAGACGACACTCTAATAAAGACAATAGGTTTTCACCTGTTGAACCTTTCTTTTGAGATGCTTTTTTATAGTATGAACGGAATTGCTTTTCTAAAATACCATAAATACGCCTAACTTTTTGCTTTTCACGCAATTGTAAACCATACTCAGTACCTTTTTGTTGACGGGCAGTTGCACCGTGCATACCAGGTAATTGTGTAACTTTACATTTAGAATCTAACGATCTAATGCCACTTTTTAGAAACAAGTCCGTGCCTTCGCGACGGGCTAATTTACAAGTAGGTCCAGTATATCTAGCCATAATTTATCCTTATACTCTGCGTTTTTTAGAAGGACGACAACCATTGTGAGGGATTGGCGTTACATCTGTAATTGATTGAATTTTTAAGCCCTGTGCATTTAAACCACGAATGGCTGAATCTCTACCAGGACCGGGGCCTTTAACGCGAACATCTAAGTTCTTCATGCCAAAAGCCAATGCTTTTTCACCGCAATTGCCAGCTGCTACTTGTGCTGCAAATGGCGTTGATTTTCTTGAACCTCTAAAACCAGAGCCACCTGAAGTTGCCCAGCAAACTGCATTACCATGACGGTCTGTAATCATAACGATGGTGTTGTTAAATGTTGCATGAATATGCGCAATACCGTCAGTAACGACTTTTTTTGATTTTTTCTTTGTTGGTGCTTTAGCCATAATATCTACCTATGATTATTTAATTAAACGACGAGGACCCTTACGAGTTCTAGCATTTGTTTTAGTTCTTTGACCACGAAGTGGTAATGATTTTCTATGGCGGATACCACGATAACAACCTAAATCCCTCAAGCGTTTAATATCCATTGCGATTTGACGACGAAGGTCGCCTTCAACTTCAAACTTCGCAACTGCACTACGAATTAATTCCAACTGCTCTTCAGCTAAATCTGATACTTTTGTTGCTGGGTCTAATTTAAGTTCGCTGCAAATTGCTTTTGCGCGTGTATCACCAATACCAAAAATTGACTGTAAGCCAATAACAATATGTTTATGTGTTGAAATATTTATTCCCGCTATTCTAGCCATCTATATATCCTTTATTTCTATAAAATCAATCATGAGTGTTCGTTTTTCTCTTGTTTGAATTCACGACTTTAAAATTTGCAAAACGAACAATTATACTTTGCTAGCCATGCAATGTCAATTAACCTTGTCTTTGCTTGTGTCTAGGTTCTTTACAAATTACACGCACCACACCATGGCGCTTAATAATTTTACAATTGTTACAAATCTTTTTAACTGATGCTCTTACTTTCATAATACTACCCTTCTAATTTAAACCTGATTTTTTCATTAATGACTCATACTGATTAGACATTAAATGTGATTGCGCTTGTGTAATGAAGTCCATCACCACAACAACGATAATTAACAAACTAGTGCCGCCAAAATAAAACGGCACATTCCAATACAAAATCAAAAACTCTGGCAATAAACAAACTGCAGCAATGTAGAGTGCACCTGAGGCTGTTAAACGCGACATAACAGAGTCAATATAATCTGCTGAGTTCTTACCCGGACGAATACCTGGAATAAAACCACCAGACTTACGCAGATTATCTGCAGTGTCTTTTGGATCAAAAGTTAGCGCTGTGTAGAAAAATGTAAAAAACACAATCGCCAACCCATAAAACAATACATATAACGGCTGACCCGGAGAAATGCCTGCAGTTAAATCGGCCAACCAACCCATCCCTTCTGATTGCGAAAACCAGCCACCCAATGTTGCTGGAAATAAAATAATCGAAGAGGCAAAAATTGGTGGAATCACGCCAGCCATATTGATTTTAAGTGGTAAGTACGAACTCTGACCACCAACCATTTTACGGCCTTGCTGACGCTTGGCGTAATTCACAGTAATACGGCGTTGTCCACGCTCCATAAACACCACAAAAGCAGTCACTAACAAAGTCATTGCTAACAATATAACAACAAAAATAACCGCCAATTCACCTGTAGAGACCAACGACAATGTTGAGCCTATTGCCGATGGCAAACCTGAAACAATACCAGCAAAAATAATCATTGAGATACCATTACCAATACCTTTTTCTGTAATTTGCTCACCCAGCCACATCAAAAATAATGTGCCTGTCGTTAATGTTATCACTGTTACCAAGCTAAAAGTAAAGCCAGTGCTTGTTACCAATGCCACATCGCCAGCACTTTGAGATTGCAAGGCAATTGAAATACCGTAAGATTGAAACACCGCCAAAACGACAGTACCCAAACGCGTATATTGAGTAATCTTACGCTTACCGCTCTCTCCTTCTTTCTTAAGTTGTTCAAACTTTGGCACTACCGATGTCATCAACTGTATGATAATTGATGCTGAAATATAAGGCATAATGCCCAAGGTAAAAATAGACAACCTTTCTAGTGCGCCACCAGAAAACATATTAAACATATCCAAAATCGTACCCTGCTGGTCTTGCGCTAATGAAGCTAGCGCAGTTGGCGAAATAAACGGAATGGTAATATGCGTACCCAGTCTAAAAACAATTAACGCACCCAATAAAAAGAGAATGCGCTTTGATAAATCTTGGGAAAGTAGGGGCGGTTGACTCATCTTGTTACTCGTTAACCGTTCCTTTAGCAGCTTCAATGGCTACTTTTGCGCCTTTAGTTGCCTTGATACCTGTTAATGTCACCGCCCTATTAATCTCACCAGAAAGCATTACCTTAACGCGCTTAATATTCTTAGTCACCAAGTTGTGTTTCTTTAACACATCAACCGTGATTTCTTTTTCCTCTAACTTATCAATCTCAGATAAAGTCACTTGAGAGGTAATAATCGAAACACGCGATGAAAAGCCAACCTTAGGAAGGCGACGCTGAAGGGGCATTTGACCACCTTCAAAACCGATTTTAGTAAAACCACCTGAACGAGCTTTCTGACCCTTATGACCACGACCACAAGTTTTGCCAAAACCACTGCCAATACCACGACCAACGCGCTTTCCAGTTCTTTTTTCACCTTCTGCAGGTGCCAATGTATTTAATTGCATAATATCCATAATCTTAATCCTCTACTTTAAGTAGATAAGAAACCTTATTAATCATACCTCTCACTTCAGGCGTATCAAGTAATTCTACTGTGTGATTAATACGCTTTAAACCAAGACCTGTTATCGTTGCACGATGTGATGGAAGACGACCATAAAAACTCTTGACTAATGTCACACTTACCGTGTTTTTCTTTGCTGCTACTTTTTTAGTAGTAGGCTTCTTAGTTGCCACTTTTTTCTCTTCAGCCATTATATTTCTCCCCTAATCTCTTCAACAGTTTTACCGCGCTTGCTGGCCACTGATTGTGGGGATGACATTGATGTTAAACCTTCAATCGTTGCGCGAACAACACTAATAGGATTACGCGTACCGTTACATTTCGCCAAGATATTATGCACACCAACTGCTTCCAATACACTACGCATTGGGCCACCAGCAATAACACCTGTACCTTCTGATGCAGGCTGCATATAAACTTTAGCGGCGCCGACATTTGAAGTGATAGAGTAATAAAGTGTGCCGTCTTTTAATGGAACACTTTTCATGGCTTTTCTTGCCTTATCCATTGCTTTTTGGATAGCGGCAGGCACTTCACGCGCTTTACCCGTGCCATAACCTACTTTACCATTGCCGTCACCAACAACAACCAATGCAGAGAAGCCAAAAATACGGCCACCTTTAACTACTTTTACAACACGACGAATGTTAACCAACTTCTCAATGAAACCGTCATCATCTTTATTATTTTTTCTAAAATCTGCCATCTTTTACGCCTATTTTTATAATTTTTTATTAAAAGTCTAAACCGCCATCTCGTGCTGCTTCAGCTAATGCTTTCACACGACCATGGTATTTAAAACCAGAACGATCAAAAGCAATTTTCGTTACTTTTACTTTCTTTGCTGCTTTGGCAATCTCAGCGCCAATCTTAGTTGCTGCTGCCACATTACCGCCATTCTTTTCTTTCAAGCTAGATGCACTGACCAAAGTCTTAGTGCCACAGGCGCTAATGATTTGTGCATAAATATGCTGAGATGTCTTATAAACGCATAAACGCTCAATACCTCTCTCTGCATGCTTAGCTCTAAATTTAGTTGCTCTTCTTAAACGAGCTTGTTTTTTTGAAAGTTTCATACTATTACCTTAATTATTTCGCTCTATTTCTTTTTCGCTTCTTTACGAACCACATATTCATCAGTGTAACGCACACCTTTACCTTTATAAGGCTCTGGCGGACGATAGGCACGAATCTCAGCAGCCACCTGACCTACTTTTTGCTTATCCATACCTTTCACAACAATTTCAGTTTGTGAAGGTGTCTCAGCAGTAACGCCTTCTGGCAGGTTATACTGAACTGGATGAGAAAAACCTAGTGTTAAATCTAAGGCTTTACCCGTTGCCTTTGCACGGTAACCAACACCGATAAGGGTTAATTTTTTCTCCCAACCTTCTACAACACCTTTAATCAAGTTAGCAGTATTCGCTCTTGCAGTGCCTGCTTGTGCCCATGCTTTCTTTTCCTCTTTTTTATCAGTTTTAGCAACATTAAATGTCAAAACATTTTCTGCATTAGAGATAACAACTGATGGATGGATTTCCATTTCCATTTGACCTAATTTACCTTTAACTGCCATTGTAGAACTATTTATTAAAACTTCAACGCCAGCTGGAATTTCGATTGGTGCTTTTGCAACTCTAGACATCTTATAACTCCTTTAAGAAATGCTACACAAAACTTCACCACCCACATTCTGGGTTGCTGCATTTTGTCCAGTCATTACACCTTTAGGTGTTGAAACAATAACGATACCCAAGCCATTCATGACACTTGGCATCTCAGTACTTTTGACATACACACGCAAACTTGGTTTTGAAATTCTTTTTAATGAATCAATAACGGGTTTGTCATCATAATACTTCAACTTAAGCGTCAAGGTTTTAGTGGCTTTTTCACCTACCACACTAAATGATTCAATATAACCTTCTTGCTGCATCACACTTGCAATAGCAGATTTTAAATTTGACGCTGGGATGTTGACTTCTTTCTTTTCAACCATGTGCGCATTACGAATGCGAGTCAACATATCAGCAACTGGATCAGACATACTCATATCAACAACCTCCTACCAACTTGCTTTAGATAAACCAGGCACTTCACCGTTCATAGTGCGCTCTCTCAATTTGATTCTAGCCAAACCAAACTTACGGTAAAAACCATGCGGACGACCCGTCAAACCACAACGAGAGCGTTGTCTTGTCGGTGAAGCATCACGCGGTAACGCTTGCAACTTAATCGTTGCTTGAAAGCGCTCTTCATCAGAAGAATTTACACTCTTAATAATTTTCTTTAACTCAAGGCGTTTAGTGCGGTATTTTTCAACCACTTTAGTGCGCTTGATGTCTCTATTTATCATAGACTTTTTAGCCATTTTCTTGTCCTTTAAATGGGAAGTTAAACATTGCCAATAGTTTCTTAGCGTCATCATCATTTTGTGCAGTGGTGGTGATAGCGATATCCATACCACGCACTCTTGTTACTTTTTCAAAATCAATTTCTGGAAAAACGATTTGCTCAGTTAAACCCATGTTGTAATTACCACGACCATCAAATGACTTCTCATTCAAACCACGGAAATCACGAATACGGGGAATCGCGATATTAACCAAACGATCTAAAAATTCATACATCTTTTCCTTGCGAAGTGTTACTTTGCAACCAATTGCACTACCTTCTCTTAACTTGAAACTTGCTACTGATTTACGCGCTATACATGTTATTGGTTTTTGACCAGCAATTAAGCTCATCTCGTCTACTGCATTTTGCAAAATTTTCTTATCACCTAATGCACTACCCAGACCCATATTAATAGTAATCTTTTCAATCTTAGGCACTGCCATTGGATTTTTTTGATTTAACTCTTTTTGTAAAGCAGGTAAAATTTCTTTTCTATATTGTTCTTGTAATCTAGCCACGGTTTTTTTCCTTTAACTGTCTCAAACGATTGAATCGCCGTTTGATTTAAAAAATCTTTCTTTATTGCCATCTTTGTCAGTGCGTAACCCAACCCTGTCTGCTTTTTTTGTTTTCGCATTGTAGATTGCTACATTTGAAACTGCCACTGGCATTTCTGTATCAATAATACCACCTGTTACGCCAGCATTTGGGTTTGACTTAACATGCTTCTTAGCAAGATTTAAGCCCTCAACTACAACTTTATTATCAGTGATTTTTGTTACTGTACCTATAGAGCCTTTGTCCTTACCAGTAATCAAAATTACTTCATCTTTTACTTTGATCTTATTCATTACAATACCTCTGGCGCTAGTGAAACAATTTTCATAAATTTTGCACTACGCAATTCACGAGTCACAGGTCCGAAGATGCGTGTACCTACTGGCTCAAGTTTTGTGTTTAGTAATACAACTGCATTGCTATCAAAACGAATGCGTGAACCATCTGAACGACGAACACCTTGTGCCGTACGAACAACAACGGCGTCATACACATCACCTTTTTTTACTTTAGCACGCGGTGCAGCTTCTTTAATACTGACTTTAATCACATCGCCAATGTTTGCATAGCGACGCTTAGAGCCGCCTAACACTTTAATACACATTGCTTTAACACCGCCACTGTTATCAGCAACATGAAGTTTTGTTTGCATTTGAATCATATCTTATTCTCTTTTAATTATGCTATGTGATCAACAGCCACTGATTTCTCAAGGACTTCTAACAATGCCCAACACTTAGTCTTAGAAAACGGCTTCGCCTCTACTACTCTTACTGTGTCGCCTACACTGCATTCATTTTTTTCATCATGCGCATGAACCTTAGTGCTACGCCTAATATATTTCTTATAAATGGGATGACGAACTTTACGCTCAATCATAACGGTAATAGTTTTATCACGACTACTGCTAACAACTTTACCTGTTAATACGCGTTCTACTTTATTCTCGCTCATGCTTGTTTCTCTTTAATAATAGTTTTAACTTGTGCAATTGATCTTTTAACTTTTCTCAACTTTGAACCATCATCTAACTGTGCACTTTTATGTTGCATACGCAACTCAAAGTGCTCCTTTAGAATACCCATTAAAGTGTCGTTAAGTGTAGGGACGTCTTGCCCTCTTAATTCTTTTACATCCATTACATTGCCATCCTTTTAATAACTTTTGTCTTTACTGGTAATTTTGCCGCAGCAAGCTGGAATGCTTCTCTTGCAATTGTCTCATCAACACCTTGCATTTCAAACAACATTTGACCCGGCTTGATTTGTGCAACCCAATATTCAACACTACCTTTACCTTTACCCATACGCACTTCTAATGGCTTCTTAGTAATAGGTTTGTCTGGAAATACACGAATCCAAATCTTACCCTGACGCTTTACATGACGCGTCATCGCTCTACGAGCAGCTTCAATTTGTCTTGCAGTCATGCGACATCTACCTACAGCTTGTAGGCCAATTTCACCAAAGCTCACCTTATGACCAGTTGCCAAGCCGCGGTTGCGACCTTTCATCATTTTTCTAAATTTTGTACGTTTAGGTTGTAACATTTGTCAATCCTTTATTTCTTAGCGATTTGGTTAGTAGCACCACGACGAGCAACCTCATCTAATGTGCCTTTCTTATGATCTAGAATTTCACCTTTGAAAATCCAAACTTTGATACCAATCACACCATATTGTGTGTTTGCACCATAATGTGCATAATCAATATCTGCTCTGAATGTGTGTAATGGCACACGACCTTCACGATACCATTCAGAGCGTGCAATTTCCGCACCATTTAAACGACCACTAACCATAATCTTAATCCCTTGTGCGCCCAAACGGGTTGCATTGCCTAATACACGCTTAACTGCACGACGATACATCACACGCTTTTCTAACTGCTGTGCAATATTTTCTGCCACTAGACGCGAATCTAGCTCGGGCTTTTTAATTTCTTCAATATTGATATGTGTTGTCATACCCATCATTTTACTAACAATAGATTTCAACCCTTCAATATCAGCACCTTTTTTACCAATCACAATGCCAGGACGAGCGGTATGGATAGTTATTTTAGCATTGTTTGCTAGGCGTTCAATTTGGACACGACTAACAGAAGCAGACTTTAGTTTCTCAAATAAAAAATCTCTAACTTCAATATCAGATAACAAGTACTTAGAATAATCTTGAGAATTCGCATACCACTTAGAATCCCAATCTTTAACGATGCCTAATCTAATACCTTTTGGATTTACTTTTTGACCCATAATTTATACCTTATCCTGCACTTACGCCAACTGTAATATGGCTTGTTCTTTTTAAAATACGATTCGCTCTACCTTTTGCTCTAGGACGAATTCTTTTCATTGTTGAGCCTTCATCAATATAAACACTACTCACTTTTAATTCATCAATATCCAAACCATTATTGTTCTCAGCATTTGAAATCGCTGAATTTAATACCTTCTTAATAAGGACTGACGCTTTCTTATTGCTAAACGACAAAATATTGAGTGCCTCTTCTACCGACTTTAAACGAATTTGATCCGCTACCAATCGCGCTTTAAAAGCTGAGGTTTTTGCATATTTATGCACTGCTTTAACTTCTTTCATTTTCTCAATCACCCTTGTATTATGCTTTACGGTCGCCTGAATGTGCAACAAATGTTCTAGTTGCTGCAAACTCACCTAATTTATGACCAATCATTTGTTCGTTAATTGACACTGGCACATGTGCTCTGCCATTGTGCACTGCGATTGTTAACCCAATCATTTCAGGCACAATTACCGAACGCCTAGACCAAGTTTTAATTGGTTTTCTATCCTTATTTTCTTGAGCTGTTAATACTTTCTTGATTAAATGCTCGTCAACAAATGGACCCTTTCTTAATGATCTAGCCATAATTACCCTTATTTATTTCTACGACGCACGATAAGCTTATCAGTACGTTTGTTACTACGTGTCTTATAACCCTTAGTTGGTGTACCCCAAGGAGAAACTGGGTGACGACCACCACTAGTTTTACCTTCACCACCACCATGTGGGTGATCAACTGGATTCATTACAACACCACGAACAGTAGGCCTAACACCTCTCCAGCGTGTTGCACCCGCTTTACCTAATTTTCTTAAACTGTGTTCTTTCTTGGACACTTCACCAATTGTTGCACGACATTCTGCCAAAACTTTACGAACTTCACCAGAACGCAACCTTAAAGTGACATATGTACCTTCTTTTGCAATTAATTGCGCTGAGGTGCCTGCACTACGCGCCATTTGTGCACCCTTACCTGGCTTAAGCTCAATACAGTGAATAACACTACCTAACGGGATATTTGCGCATGGCATTACATTGCCTGCTTTAATAGCAACACTACTACCTGAAACAACCTCATCACCTACTTTCAAACCGTTTGGTGCAATGATATATTTGCGCTCACCGTCTGCATACAAAACCAAAGCAATATTAGCGCTACGATTTGGATCGTATTCTAAACGCTCAACTTTTGCAGTAATATCATCTTTGTTGCGTCTAAAATCAATAACGCGGTAACGACGCTTGTGTCCACCACCTTTACGACGAACTGTAATCTTACCTCGGTTATTACGACCGCTAATTCTGTTCTTACTTTGTGTTAATGGTGCATAAGGTGCGCCATCATGTAAGTCTTTATCAACAACACTAACAACAAATCTTCTGCCGGGTGAGGTTGGTTTTCTTTTAATTACTTGTGCCATAATCTCTCTCTTTAAGATGCAGTCACATCAATCATTTGGCCTTCAGACACTTTTACCATTGCCTTCTTCCAATTGACACGACGACCAATCTTACCTTTAAATACTTTCTTCTTGCCTTTCACAACAGAAGTTGTTACATTTTCTACTGTAACACCAAATAGTGATTCGATAGCTGCTTTAATTTCTTTCTTATTGCTATCAACACGCACTTTAAATGCATATTGATTTTGTGCTGACAACAATGATGTCTTCTCAGAAACAATTGGCGCCAATAAGGTTTTTAATATTTTTTCTTGATTCATAGCATACCTTCCACTTTCTTTAATGCTGCTTCAGTAATGACAACATTTTCATAACCAATCAAACTAACCGGGTCAATACTTTGTGTGTCACAAACACCAACATGGTATAAATTGCGTGAAGAAAGATATAGATTCTCATCTAACTCATCTGTCATTAATAAAGCATCTTTTACATCTAACGCTTTAAGCAATGCAGTTATATTCTTTGTTTTTGCATCTTTAACATCAAAAGTTTTAACCACTTTCAAACGCTCAGTACGCGCCAACTCAGAAAAAATAACACTAATTGCACCTTTGTACATTTTCTTATTAACTTTCTGTGCGTAGCTTCTTGGTTGCGCAGCAAATGTCACGCCACCTGAACGCCAAATAGGACCACGAGAAGTACCAGCACGAGCACGGCCTGTACCTTTCTGTGCCCAAGGTTTCTTACCGCCACCGCTAACAGCACTACGATTTTTTTGTGCTTTAGAACCTTGACGACCCGTAGCCATATACGCTGTTGTCACTTGGTGAACCAATGATTGGTTATAGTCTCTTGCAAAAACAGACTCTGCAACTTCAGTAGAGCTAGATTTGTTTGTACTTATGTTTAATACTTTTAATTTCATCTTAAACCTTATTCTTCTGCCTTAGTTTCTTCTGCAGTGTTATCTTCAGTTGATACTACATTCTCTGCTTCTTTTGCCGCTGCTTCTTTTTGCTCTTGAAGTTGCTTACTGATACCGGCGTTCACTTTGTCTTTCTTGGCGGACAACCTTACTTTAACAAAGCCACTCTTAGAACCAGGAATTGCACCTTTAACTAATAATAAATTTCTATCACTATCAACTCTAATAATCTCTAAACATTCTTCAGTCACTTGCTCGTCACCCATGTGACCAGCCATTTTCTTACCTTTGAATACACGACCAGGCTCTTGACACTGACCAGTAGAACCAATTGCTCTGTGAGAAATTGAGTTACCATGTGTTGCATCTTGCATCGAAAAGTTATGACGCTTTACACCACCTTGAAAACCTTTACCTTTAGACTGCCCAGTAACATCAACATATTGACCCGCACCAAAAATAGATAGATCAAAACTTGTGCTATCGGCAATCTCGTTAGCATCTGCGCTAAACTCCCAAAGACCCAAACCAATGTCTTGTGAAGCTTTAGCATAATGACCTTTAGTCGCTGACGAAACACGACGCAATTTTGCTTCGCCTTTCTTGTTGACTTTAGCCCCAGTAGTTACTTGTACAGCGTTATAACCATCCACTTCCATTGTTCTTATTTGAACAACACGATTAGACTCAACTTTAATAACACTTACCGCAGTTGACGAACCATCGTCAGACAAGATACGCGTCATTCCTATTTTTTGTCCTACTAAACCAATTGCCATGATTCTATTCCTATAACTTATATTTGTTAATTAAGCTTAATCGCTACATCAACACCTGCTGCTAAATCTAGTTTCATTAACGCATCAACTGTTTTATCAGTTGGGCTAATAACATCCATCAATCTAACATATGTTCTTAATTCATACTGATCTCTCGCCTTCTTGTTAACATGCGGAGAAGTCAATACAGTAAAACGCTCTTTCTTTGTTGGTAAAGGGATTGGACCTCTAACACTTGCACCAGTACGCTTAGCAGTATCTACAATTTCAATAGCCGACTTATCGATTAAACGATGGTCAAATGCCTTTAATTTAATTCTAATGTTTTGATTACTCATCTTTAATAAATCCTATTAATAATTGACTTGTGTCTTTTAGCGAAAAACCGAGTATTATACAATAATATTTGGTCTTTCTGCAACTAAATTACCCTTAATCCGTCACCTTAGAGAC
>NZ_CDSC02000064.1 GCF_001298715.1 Bathymodiolus azoricus thioautotrophic gill symbiont | reverse complement strand
CTGAATTACATAAACCCTAATCCAAAAATAGAAATTAAAAAAACGCACAAAGCCCAGCTGGTATAATGGTTTTAACCAAAAAACAGTTTCACCCATTAGGTGAAAACCAAAGGCAGATTGTTGCCACTGACTTTAGGGCGGGTAATATATCACCAGCAAAAGACAACCTTGGCTTTATCAAAATCTGTCAAGACGCATTACAGTAAGAGGTGGGTTAGGTTACTGCCTGTATCGTAGGCGTATATTTGCTGGTAGGGTTCTAGTGAAATCATAATATGGCACAGCAGTTTGCTTGTCGTCTTGTTTCAAGTGGACTACTATCAGGTGCAAAGTATTCATGCATATCTCCACGAGGTGACAGAGGTTCTTCAGCAGATATTAAAGGTATTTTTGGTTCTAAATGTAGGCGAATATTATTGTCAATACTCTTTAACTTTATAGAGGTTACCTCAAGACTAAAAGTATTGGTAATTCTTAAAGAAGATCTACCATTATCACTATTTCTAAGAAAATTATTATAAAACCTTGGGTAATTTTTATCCGTTTTATAAATCTTTATGACTTCGTTTGTGCTGGGGTTGGTTATATGCTGGCGTAGCATTGTTTTAGGTAGCATATTTAATGCGCCTGCTATTTTTGTCATCCCTAAATACTGATATGAGGTTACTTCTGTTGCGTTCAAGCCAGAACGACGATCTGGATGTTTACTTTTAAAATTTGAATCAAAAACTAACTCCCCTGTGGAGAAGTTCATAATATTCGTAAAATAATCAGAAGATGGATGAGAATAGGCTTCAATGATTAATTCCCCATTGCTACTGTTATCTGATATGATGGAAAATCTTGTATTGTCGTCTATCAAGTTAAATTTATCAGTAGGATAAGCCTTAACAATATTTTCTAGTCTTTCGTACGCTTCAGGAAAATAAAATAAATTATTATTCTGATAAGTTCCTTCAATTGGACTTAGTATATCTATCTCATTATGGGGTAAATGCCTGC
>NZ_CDSC02000416.1 GCF_001298715.1 Bathymodiolus azoricus thioautotrophic gill symbiont | reverse complement strand
GAACATCAAACCCAAGCGGTAAAAAGTACGGTCGGTGTTTTTGATAATTTAGAAATAAAAGAAGCAACAGGAACAGACAAACAATATATAAACCCTCATATAGATATATTTTCTCATTATTACATAGGAGATTACAACGGGAATATAAGAAAAATTCAAGAACACAATGAAATAGAAATCAATGTAAAAAGAGAAAGCAACATCATAGATATTATGATGGAAACAGGAACAGGGAAAACCTATACCTATACCAAAACCATTTTTGAACTCAATAAAAATTACGGTATTTTTAAATTTATTGTTATTGTGCCTACACTTTCTATTAAAGCAGGAACAATAGATTTTTTAAAGAGTGATAGTGCAAGAGCACATTTTAAAGAGCAATATGGCAAAACCATTAAATTACATATTGTTGAAAGTAAAAAAGGCGGTAAGAGCAAAAAATCATTTATGCCGCCATCTGTTAACAGTTTTGTAAACGCAGGTGTTTATGAAAAAACCAGTATTCAAGTAATGGTTATTAATGCAGGAATGATAAATTCGGAAACAATGAGTAAGAGTTTTGATAAAGGGATATTTGATAAACATACCGTTCCTTTTAAAGCCATTTCGGATGTCAGTCCTTTTTTAATTATTGATGAACCGCATAAATTTGGTAAAGAAAATATAACTTGGAAAAATATCCACAAAATGAACCCGCAATTTATCATTAGATATGGAGCAACTTTTCCTGACAAAGAGATAAAAGTAAAAGATGCTTTAAGTGATAAATTAATAAAGAAAAAAGTAAAAGATTATCATAACTTGGTTTATACCTTAACTGCCGTAGATTCTTTCAACCATAATTTAGTAAAAGGTGTCATTGGTCATATCACAGAGTTTGAAAATGGAAAAAATGCTATTGTAAAACTCAATAATACAGACGGCACAGAAGCCACTTTTGAACTAATGGAAGGCAAGAGTAAAAAGACATTTAAATTGACAAAAAAAGAAAGTTTACAAAAAGTGCATCCAGCAATGGAAGATTTGTACTTAGAAAGTTTAAATAAAAGCAGAGTTGTTTTATCTAACGGAATTGTATTATCAAAAGGCGATAAATTAAATCCTTATTCTTATACAGAAAAACTGCAAGAAATAATGATTCAAAAAGCCATTAAAAGCCATTTTGAAAATGAAAAAGAACTACTGACACGACCTGTAAAAATCAAACCAATAACACTCTTTTTTATTGATAATATTGAAGAATACAGAAATGAAGAAGGCTATTTAAGAACAACCGTAGAGCGTTTAATAAAAACAGAAGTTGAAGCATTACTTAAAACCGAAAAAAATACCTTTTATAAGGCCTATCTTGAAAAAACATTACAAGATATAAGTCTTACTCACGCCGGTTATTTTTCAAAAGACAATTCAGAAAAAGACGAGGCCATAGAAAAAGAAATAAACGAAATATTACACGACAAACAAGCAATGCTTAATTTAGACAATCCTAGACGTTTTATTTTCTCAAAATGGACTTTGCGAGAAGGTTGGGATAATCCTAATGTTTTTCAAATTTGCAAATTAAGAAGTAGCGGTAGCGACATTTCAAAACTGCAAGAAGTTGGTAGAGGCTTAAGATTGCCTGTAAATGAGTATGGAAATCGTGTAAAAAATGAGCAGTTTCACCTAAATTATTTTGTAGATTTTACCGAAAGTGATTTTGTAGATAAATTAGTCAATGAAATCAATGAGAAATCAGGTGCAATTTCAATAGAAGATATTCCAGAAAAATTATCGGATAATATCATAAAGAAAATTTGCGAACTATACGAAACCACAGAAGATGATTTATTGGAAGTTTTAGATGATAATAATGTAGTTACAAGAACAAATAAATTTAAAGAAGGTGGTCTTGATTTTATCAAACACAATTATCCTAAAATATTTGAAGGTGTTGGCT
>NZ_CDSC02000249.1 GCF_001298715.1 Bathymodiolus azoricus thioautotrophic gill symbiont | reverse complement strand
CTAACTCCTCTTTTAGTATTTGATAACGCCAACCACTGAGAAAATTCACCGATTGGTCACCACGGATATATCTTAACAAGGTTTTGCTAGTGGCAATAACTTCTGTGGTTAGATTATACTGATTTGCTTTTGCTTGAATGCCTTTTTGTAAAATGACTCTTTGTGCTCTTTCTGCTGGTGTGGGTGGTGTATGTTGAGCATCAATCTTGATATCGTATAGTTGTGGATACTGCGTTAAGAAACTTTCAAATGATTGTTGTTTTTTATCGTTAAAATTATCTTTTCCCATTGCGATATTGATTAAATCATCATCAGACAATATCCATTTTCTAGGTTTGTTTTTATCAATCGCTGTGTGCTCTCTCCAAGCACAGAGTTGTGTGCTAATATTGTGCATTTTTTTAGGTAAATGCGAAATCCCTTTCACGCGCCTCCATGCTTGAGTGATATCGACTTCATACAAACTAATATCAAGCAGGGATTGGCCTTCTTCCATTAGCCATTTTAGTTTTTGCTCATTTTCTAAGCGTGTTTTAAGTTGGCGGTAATTTTTAATTAAATAACGCACATCATCTAGTGAATACTCTATTGCCCCATCGGGTAGTGGGCGTGTAGTCCAGTCAAATCGGGTATAGGCTTTTTCCAAGTGCACACCTTGCAAAATTTCAGTCAGACTTTGATAAGATATTTGTGCGCCAGGATTACATGTGTCAGGGCGTAAGTCTTTTAATAAATCAAGTGCAATTTGGGTGTCGAATAATTGCGTGGGTAGTTTCCCAGAAAGACAATACATTGCTTCGATATCTTGTCTTGCGCTGTGCACAATCCAAAGGCAATGCTTTTGATGAAGTTTGTCAAATAAAGGTTGCAAATTTTCGATTGCCAAAATATCAATACAATCTGTAGCACTCTTGGTAGCAATTTGCACCAAGCATAGCAGTGGATAATAAGTATTCACGCGTTTAAATTCTGTGTCAATTGCCAACTCAGTTTCGTCTTCAATGGCATGTAAAAAATCGCTTAGTTGTGCTTGTGTTTGTATCATTGTTGTATTTTAGCAACAATTAGTCTTAGTGGCTATTTTTATGAGATAATCAGCACATACACGCGACAAACGAACTATGATTTTTGAACAAAATTTCTCCCTCAAGAAAGTACCGAATAAATGGGTTTGGCCAATTGCTTTCTTAATTTCAATAGGCGGTTTGTCTTATATGGGGATCAATCCATACTTGATTAAAGATTGGTGGTGGGTGCTGGTATCTTATAATGTTGTTGTTATTTTTATTGCAGGTTTTTATGTATTTCTTGCTGTTTCTAAGGTTAAACAAGACAACAAAAATGGTGTCATTGGCACGCGATTTACTTGGACTTTTATCAAGATTATCCCTCTACTCACAATTGCGCCAGTATTTTCTTTTTATCTATTTTCATTTCAGACGGTACAGGATAATGTTAAGCGCTCTGAGGATACCTACAATAATTTCAATAAAGTATTTTTAAATCAAGTAAATAGCCTATATCATGGTTTACAAATGGTTCGAGATGACCGCTATGTTGATTTCACTAAAGTATTATTACAGCAAATTCAAAGTTATTCTAATTTCCAACAAGATGCAAAAGATTATGACGCTAAGATGCAGGCTTTTGTTCAAGGCTTGATTGATAAAAAATACGCTTGTTCATTGGTGTTAAAAAATGAAAAAGACATCATAATTACACAAATAAGCCAAAGGGATACTTGTATTGTTGAGGACAATCAACCGTTATCGTCTCAGCAGGATTTTGTTGCTTTTGAAGATGAAAATTTAAAGTTGTTTCAAGTGCAAATGTCCAGTCATTATTTAAGTAAAAATGCGGATAAAAAAATCTTGGATTTGACTGCTGTATATGCAACAGATCCGCATCTATTGCGTTTTTTAGGTCAAGTTAAAAGTTTTTATAATTTTGCTAGCAGTGTCACCTTTGATGTTAATACTTCACTCACGAAAAAACGCTTTTTATTAGATTTTTCATCGACCATTTTGCTGACAGTTTTGAGTATGTTACTCATTGTGTTTAGAATGATTGACCAATTGATGCGCCCAATGCATAATCTCTCACTTGCCACTAAAGAAATTGCCAAGGGTAATTATGGTGTCATGGTTCACAATCAGGAAAAAAACAAAGATGTGCGTCTCCTGATTGAGCAATTTAATGAAATGTCTAAGCAAATTCAGCAATCACGCCAAGGATTAAGTACACATAATTTGTATTTAGAAACCATTTTAAGATATTCTTTTGGTGTGATTGGTTTAGATCAAGACAAAAAAATTCAGTTTGTTAATTCTGTTATCGGCAAAATACTGGGCATTGAAAATGAGCAACAGTTTGTGGGCAAGTTGTGCGATAGCGTTATTAAGAAAAATAGTTATCTTGGGCCATTATTTTTTATCATTCAAGACAGGTTCAACCAAGAAGGCGGCGAATGGAGTGAAGAAATTGAGGTAACTTTATCAAATAAGCGTGTTTTATTGTCTTGTCAAGGTGCGGCATTAGATGTTAGTGATACAACTTTGGGTTATGTCATTATTGTTAAGGACATTTCGAAACTACACCGTGCACAGAAAAAAGCCGCTTGGGGTGAAGTGGCAATGCGTATGGCACACGAGATTAAAAACCCACTTACTCCTATTTTATTGTCAGCGCAGCGCTTAAGAAATAAATTTTTAGAAAAACTTAAAGGTAAGGATTTGGAAATCGTGGATAAAACCACGGGTGTTATTATTGACCAAGTGAAGTCTATAGATGCAATGGTCAGTGCCTTTTCTGATTATGCCAACACACCACAAGTTGAGAGAAAATTACTGGATTTAAATACACTGATTAATCAGTCAATTGCTTTGTACGATGCGCAAAAAAATATCAGTATTGAGCTTGATCTCTCAGGCGATGTGCCTAAATTACTCTTAGATGCTAATAGTATTTCTAGGGTGCTAATTAACCTAGTTAAGAATTCCACTGAATCGGTTAATAAAGGGCATGATTTGACCATTAATATTGCCACCCAATATTTAAAAGATAAGGGTATAGTGCGTTTAAGTATTAAAGACAATGGTGATGGTTTTGATGAGTCTGTACTTGAATCTATGTTTGAGCCTTATGTAACGACTAAAGAAAAAGGTAGTGGGTTGGGTATGGCAATTGTGCAAAATATTATTGAACAACACGATGGGCGTATTTTTGCCAGCAATGTTAAACCTCATGGGGCAATGGTCATCATTGAATTTGGATACAAAAAGGAGGGCGTATGATAATTGGCAATATTTTGATTATTGACGATGAAAGCATCAATGCTGAGGCGATAAAAGATACCTTGGAAGATGTTAACTATAATGTAGTTTTGGCAGCGGACGCTCAGCAGGCAAAAATCATCGTAAAAAAACAAACTTTTGATTTAATTATGATGGATGTGTGGATGCCTGGACAAGATGGTATGTCACTATTGGAAGAATGGATGAGCGCAGGTTTTTCTACGCCAGTAGTGATGATGTCTGGCCATGCAGAGCATCAAGATGTGGTTAAAGCGATTAAGCTGGGTGCGGTTGATTTTCTAAAAAAACCACTACATGATATTTTGCCGTTAGTACGCAAACTTTTGGCTGAAAAAATCAATGATGATAAGCTAAAAATTGGTGGTATTAATTTTGACTTACCACTTAAAGCTGTTAGAAATATTTTTGAGGCGCAGTATTTTGAGCATCATCTAGCTCAAAATAATCACAACATTGCCAAAGTGGCAGAATTAGCTGGATTGGAGAGAACCACATTGTATCGTAAGTTAAAAGATTTAGGCATTGATAAGAAATAATCATTATGAGAATTTTAATCTTAGGTGCAGGGCAAGTAGGCGCATCACTCGCTCGCTATCTCAGTAAAGATACTGAAAATGAAATCACCATTGTGGATAAAGACGCAACTAATTTAGCCGACATTGCCCGTCATTTAGATGTCAAAACCATTTGTGGGCAAGCTTCATATCCAAATATTTTAGAGCAAGCAGAAATTAGATCTATGGATATGGTGATTGCCGTTACCAAATCTGATGAAGGTAATATGTTGGCTTGTCAGATGGCACACACACTTTACAATGTAGACAAAAAAATTGCACGCATCCGCACCGCTGAGTATCTATATCACGACAAATTATTTTCCAATCAGGCTATTCCAATTGACTTTGTGATTACCCCAGAAGTTTTGGTAACCAATTTTATTAAACGCGTGGTTGAACAACCAGGTGCTGAACAAATCTTTGAATTTGACAATGGATTGATGCAATTAGTAGAAACCAAAGCTCATGCAGGCACACCTATTGTTGGACGACCTATTAAGGAACTACACGAGCACTTACCCAAAACACATATGCGTATTGTTGCTATTTATCGTAATGCTCAAGCTATTCCTGCTTATGGTGATACCGTGATTAAAGACGGCGATAGAGTGTATTTTGTAACTAAAAAAGAAAGTATTTCTCAAGTGTTGAAAGAATTTAGGCGCCTAGACCGACCTTATAAAAATATCATCATTGCTGGCGGCGGTTTGATTGGACTTAGTTTAGCCAAATTTTTAGAAAAAAACCATCATGTTCGCCTTATTGAACTTAACAAACAACGCGTTAAAAAAATTGCTGACGAGTTAGAAAACACCCTTGTTTTGCATGGTAATGCCTCTGACCAAGATTTATTAACAGAAGAAGGTATCGAAAGCACCGACTTATTTCTAGCACTCACTGATTCTGATGAGATAAATGTGATTGTCTCAATTTTGGCAAAACGCCTCGGTGCATACAAAACCGTCGCCTTAGTTAAACGCAATGTGTATAAAGATTTAGCCACCCAAAGTGACGGCGTAGATATGGTCGTATCTCCCGACCAAATTACCACCAGCGGTATTTTGGCACATATCCGCAAGGGCGATACCATGATGGCGCATTCTCTACGACAGGGAAAGGCAGAAGCCATTGAAGTCATTATTCATGGTGATAAACATCATTCTGATGTGGTGGGTAAAACTATTGAAGAGATTAAATTGCCCAAAGGTACTGTATTTGCCTCTGTTGTTCGTGGTGATGAAGTCATGATGGCTTCAAGAACATTAGTAATTAAAGAAAACGACCATGTGCTTTTAGTGCTGAGTGATGTTAGCAAAATTCACCAGATAGAAGAATTGTTTGAAGGCTATTTTGATTAATTATGCAACTTAATATTGTATTCAAAACCATCGGCTTACTGCTAATGGTTTTTAGCTTAACACAACTGCCACCGATATTGGTTGATTTGATTTATGCCGAGCAGCAATACTCTATCTTTTTAACGGCATTATTGCTCACATTGGGTAGTGGAGTGTTGTTATGGGTAAAATTTAAAAACACCAAAGAAACATTTAGAATTCGTGAAGGTATTTTAGTAGTGGTGAGTTTTTGGTTTGTACTTTCATTGTTTGCAACCATTCCATTTTTACTCTCAGATGCTTTGCAAATGTCTTTTAGTGATGCATTTTTTGAGTCAATGTCGGGTCTCACTACCACGGGTGCTACTGTCATTTCTGGATTGGATAACCTACCCAAGGCAATCCTGTATTATCGCCAGCAATTACAATGGCTAGGTGGCATGGGTATTATTGTCTTAGCGCTAGCGATTTTGCCAATGTTAGGCGTAAGTGGTATGGAGCTTTACCACGCTGAATCCAGTGGTATTTCTAAAGATAGATTAACGCCAAAACTCACCCAAACTGCCAAAGTTTTATGGATGATTTATATCGGTTTTACCATTGCTTGTGCATTGGGTTATTACTTAGCAGGTATGAATATTTTTGATGCTATTGGACACAGTTATGCCACCGTTGCAATTGGCGGTTTCTCCACACATGATGCTTCTATTGGCTATTTTGACTCTGTTGCCATTGAATCTGTTGCTGTTGTGTTTATGTTTTTAGCAGGTATTAATTTTTCATTGCATTTTTTTGTTTGGCGACAAAATCATATTAATCATTATTATTATGATTCAGAATTTAAAACCTATGTCATATTTTTAAGTTTTTTAACTGTGGTGGTTTCGCTTTATTTAATCAACATAGGGCAATACCAAAGTATCTTTGAGGCGTTTAGATACGGTATTTTTCAAAGCGTTTCTATGGCAACCACCACAGGTTTTGCTTCCACTAATTTTTCAATGTGGGTATTTATGCTCCCTGTGCTATTAATTTTTTCCAGTTTTGTGGGCGCGTGTGCTGGGTCAACGGGTGGTGGTATTAAAGTTGTGCGGGTACTATTAATGTTTAAACTTGCCGCCAAAGAAATCAAAAAATTCATTCATCCTAACGCTCAAATTAATATAAAACTTAATAAACACAGTGTTGCGGAAAACACCTTGGTATCAGTCTGGGGCTTTTTTTCCTTATATGTTATTGCTTTTATTTTTATTATGGTCGCCTTAATGTTCACAGGGCTTGATCAGGTCAGTAGTTTCTCAGCCACCGCTGCTAGTATTAATAATTTAGGCCCAGCTTTGGGTAAAGTTGCTGCCAACTATAGTAGTATCAGCGACAGTGCTAAATGGATTCTAAGTTTTTCTATGCTTCTCGGTCGCTTAGAAATCTTAACTTTAATGGCGCTCTTACACAAAGCTTTTTGGCGTTTCTAATAAATTGATAAGGACGAATTTTGTTAAGGGGT
>NZ_CDSC02000044.1 GCF_001298715.1 Bathymodiolus azoricus thioautotrophic gill symbiont | reverse complement strand
AAACAGCTGGGAAAATAAGGTTTTTTTGACTTTATGAAAAAATACAGGTAGTTTTGAAAATATTTTTGAAAAAATCTAAAAATTGAAATTAAGGTGGAGAATTATGAGTTATGCAAAAGTCTCAAATAATATAATTGATTGCTAAAGGCGTTTGAATTGTATGAGTAGTAGAGAAATATTTTTGAAAAAACCTTGTGTAGTAGAATTTTTTAGTATATAATCTACAGCAGTTGATTCCAAAGGTGGAATTTGACACAGAACATCGGCGTTTATTTGGACTTTTTTATAATTAAGGAGTTTAAGTAAGTGTTTTTTTTCGCCAGTTTCAAGGTAGAACTGGAAAAAAGGTATAGAAGCCAGTAGTTGAATTTGCATAGTTTTATGCGGATGTGACTGCTGGCTTTTTTTGTTTATAAGATTATAAAAGTGTTGAACGGAGAAACTTAAATGAAAATGGTCACAGCAATTATCAAGCCCTTTAAGCTTGATGAAGTTAGAGAAGCTCTACATGAAATAGGTATTTCAGGGATTACAGCCACAGAGGTTAAAGGTTTTGGGCGTCAAAAAGGACACACAGAACTTTATCGTGGTGCTGAATATACGGTAGATTTTTTGCCAAAAGTTAAGTTAGAGATTGCGATTGGTGCAGACCAGGTTGACAGTGTGATTGGAGTCATAAGTACAGCAGCGAAATCTGATGGTGAAGGAAAAATTGGTGATGGTAAGATTTTTGTTAATAATCTGGAAAAAGTTGTTCGTGTTAGAACGGGTGAAACCGATACAGATGCACTTTAGGAGGCAATAATGGAAAATACAATTTTAGAAATGCAATTTGCCATTGATACTTTTTACTTTTTAGTGATGGGTGCATTAGTAATGTGGATGGCAGCAGGCTTCTCAATGTTAGAAGCAGGGATGGTTAGAGCTAAGAATACCACTGAAATCTTAACTAAGAATATCGGTTTGTTTGCGATTGCTTGCACGACTTATATGGTCTATGGCTATGATTTAATGTACGGTGGTGGCGTTATGTTAGACGGTATTAGTGGACAAGGTGATACATACTCAAATGCAGCAGATTTTTTCTTTCAAGTTGTATTTGTCGCAACAGCGATGTCAATTGTTTCTGGTGCAGTAGCTGAGCGAATGAAATTGTTTTCATTCTTTGCCTTTGCATTGGTGTTTACTGCCGTTATTTACCCATTAGAGGGCGCTTGGACTTGGGGTGGCGAGGCGGTATTTGGATTATTTAAATTGGCTGATTACGGCTTTGCGGACTTCGCAGGCTCAGGCATTGTGCATATGGCTGGCGCAGCAGCGGCTTTAGCAGGCGTGCTAGTCTTAGGCGCTCGTCGTGGAAAATACAATAAAGATGGTTCATCAAATGCAATCATGGGTGCAAATATGCCACTTGCTACACTGGGTACATTTATTTTATGGATGGGCTGGTTTGGTTTTAATGGTGGTTCAGTATTAGCTTTGGCAAGCAAAGAAAGTGCCAATGCTGTTGCGATGGTGTTTTTAAATACTAACGCAGCTGCAGCTGGCGGCGTGATTACTGCACTTTTGTTAGTGAAACTACTATGGGGTAAGGCTGACCTAACGATGGCACTTAATGGTGCATTAGCAGGTTTGGTTGCTATTACTGCAGGACCTGACACACCAAGTGCTTTGGGTGCAGCTTTAATTGGTGGTGTTGGTGGTATTTTGGTGGTATTCTCAATTTCAATTTTAGACAAAGTATTTAAGATTGATGACCCAGTCGGTGCGATTTCTGTGCACGGTGTTGTTGGAATATGGGGTTTATTAGCAGTGCCATTAACCAATACAGATGCGTCTTTCACAGGGCAGTTACTCGGTGCTTTAACAATCTTTGTTTGGGTATTCGGTGCATCACTGGCACTTTGGTTGGTGATTAAAGCTGTGATGGGTGTTCGAGTTTCAGAGCAAGAAGAAGCCGAAGGCGTGGATGTTTCAGAGTGTGGATTGCACGCTTATCCAGAGTTTACGATTAAATAATAAAACCAGTCAAAAGCATTTTGTTTTTGGCATTATTAAAAATATATAAATTAAGGAAATAAAAATGAAAAACAATACAAAAAAACTATTATTGGCATTATGTCTAAGTTCAACTTTTAGCTCAGTGTCATTTGCTACTGAAGAAGAAAAACAATCAGCAGTTAGTGCTAATATAACTATTGCCAATGATTATGTGTGGCGTGGTAAGACTCAATCTGATGATAAGAAAACCATCCAAGGTGGGCTTGATTGGGATGCGGGCAACGGCTTTGCATTAGGGATTTGGGGTTCTAATATTGCAGATGGATCTGAGTTTGATTATTATGGATCTTATTCAGGTGAGGTAGGGGATATTGGTTATGAAGTTGGTTACATCACCTATCGTTATTCAAAAGATGCTACTGGCAATCGTTTAAACTTTGATGAAGCCTATGTTGGTGCGTCTTATGGTGATTTTGGTTTAACTTATTATAAAGGTAGTGGTAAGAAAACTCTTGAAGTAGGTGATTATATTGAAGTCAGTTACGGTACTAGTATTAATGATATAGATATATCGTTAACTGCTGGTAAATATTCTGAAGCAGTGAAAGGCGATAGTAGTGATTATAAGGTGTATGGGGTTAGCCTTGGTAAATCCTATGATGGCTTAGACTATGCCTTGGGTTTTGCCAAGGTTAAGGATAGTGATAACTCTGCTGCTTATAATACGCTTAATGAAAAAAACACAATGTTTAGTATTAGTAAATCTTTCTAGCGACCCCTTAAAATTCGTATGAATTTTAGCCCCCATCTTGGGGGTTTTTTTATGAGTGAGACAAAAACACAATAGATGATTCTAAGTCCTATATAATTGTTCGTTTATGAATACAGCACTTAAAATTATTCTTGTTGATGAGAACACGGGTCGTTCGGCAATGTTGCGTCGTGCTTTGCAAGACAAAGGGCATGAGGTGATTTGCCGTATGGACAGTAGTGCCAATTTGCAAAATAGCAACGAAATGACCCATGCAGATGTGGTGATTGTGAATGCTGATATCCCTGATGAGGAAGTATTTGCAAATTTAACCGATGTGAATAAAACTAAGCCAAAGCCGATTGTGATGTTTGCTGAAGAATCAAATTCTGAGATGGCAAGTTCTGCTATTAAATCAGGTGTGAATGCTTATATTGTTGATGGGCTTGAAGAGAATCGCGTGCAGCCAATTATTGATGTGGCAATGGCTCGATTTAGAGAATTTCAGGCGCTCAAGGATGAGTTAGATGCAACACGCAATCAACTTTCAGAGCGTAAAGTAGTTGAAAAAGCCAAGGGTTTGTTGATGCGGCGTAAGGATATTAGCGAAGATGAGGCTTATCAATCCTTGCGTAAGATGGCAATGGATAAAAATAAGCGTATTGTTGATGTCGCCGAAAGCGTCATTAATGCCTTCGAGTTGTTAGATTAACTTAACTGTAAAAAACCAAATAATAGCAGCTATATGGCAATATAATAAAGGCCATGAACAAAATTGTTGTCCAAGAAAAAGACTTTGATCTATCAACTGAAGTTGCTTTAGCTCAAGCTAACGATGGTAATATCGGTGCAGTGGTATCTTTTGTTGGTCTAGTGCGTGATTTGAATGATACGCCAATTCAAAAAATGACGCTTGAGCATTATCCTGGGATGACTGAAAAAGCCTTGCAATCTATTGTTGATAAAGCTAGAAACCAATGGTCTATAGGCAATATAACTATTATTCACCGAGTAGGAGATTTAGCTGTTAATGACCAAATTGTATTGGTTGTTACCACCAGTAAACACCGTAAAAATGCCTTTGATGCCTGTGAATTTATTATGGATTATCTAAAAACACAAGCGCCTTTTTGGAAAAAAGAAGTTAGTAAAGAGGGCGGTAAGTGGGTCGAGGCTAAGGATAGCGACCAAGATAGAATTAAACAGCATCAAAATCCTCAGGAAAATTCAGATTGATAAATGGTTTTGTGTAATCTGAGAAGTTAAGTTCTTGTGTCTAATTGTTTTGAGCTTACGATAACCTTGCGCTAAAAAATTACTTAGATTGTTGGAGTTTTATAATGAGACCTTTGCATAAATAGGGATGATTAGCAAAATCCAATTTTTGCCCAATTGGTGATTTCTTTAAACCTTGTCCTAGCAGGGCTAAGGCTGGGTTTAAAAAATCGCCAAGTGGGTGAAAAGTGGGTTTCTGATGATTGTTCCTATTTATGCAAAGGTCTCATAATATTAGT
>NZ_CDSC02000184.1 GCF_001298715.1 Bathymodiolus azoricus thioautotrophic gill symbiont | reverse complement strand
CACCGATAATGAAATTCCGCAAGAAGAAGTTTATAAACATGTCATTAATTGGGTAGAATAATACAAAGTTTTTATAAGGAGTATTTATTTATGAATAATCATATCAATTTTTTTAAAGTCTCAATATCAAGCTACCTATTTTTGGTAAGCACTGTATTTGCTGCGTGGCCACATGAAGATATTTCTCAAGCCGTGTTTGCTCAATCCGTAAAAGACAGAGAGCCTATTGAGATAATAACAGAAGCCGATAATTCTTTAGGTAAAATCTATTTTTTTACCAATATCCGTCATTTGAAAGGCGATAAAATTACCCATCGCTGGTCTTATAAGGGCAAAGTTAAGGCAGAGATTGATTTTGATATTAAAGGTAATCGCTGGCGTGTGTGGTCAAGTAAAAACCTGTGGCATAGATGGACAGGGCAGTGGAAGGTTGAGGTTGTTAATCAAAATAACCAAGTTTTATTAACAAAAACATTTGAGTATAAAAAAGAAAATGAATAAAGTGGTACTTGCCTATTCAGGCGGATTAGACACCAGCATTATTGTTAAATGGCTACAAGATACCTACCAGTGTGAAGTGGTTACTTTCACTGCCGATGTCGGACAGGGTGAAGAAGTAGAGCCTGCACGCGCTAAGGCAAAAGCCGCAGGTGTTAAAGAAATTTATATTGAAGATTTGCGTGAAGAATTTGCCACAGACTTTGTCTTCCCAATGTTTCGTGCAAATACTATTTATGAGGGTGAATATTTGCTCGGTACTTCTATTGCTCGTCCACTGATTTCCAAACGATTGGTTGAAATTGCCAATCAAGTGAATGCAGATGCCATCAGCCATGGTGCTACGGGCAAGGGCAATGACCAAGTGCGTTTTGAACTGAATGCTTACGCCTTAGATGCCAATATTCAAGTAATTGCCCCGTGGCGTGAATGGGATTTGTCTTCGCGTGAATCGTTAATGGATTATGCTGAAAAACACGGTATTGAAATTGATTATCAAAAGCAAGATAAAAAATCCCCCTATTCGATGGATGCAAACTTATTGCACATCTCTTACGAGGGTGATATTTTAGAAGACCCTTGGGCAGAGCCAGAAGATGATATGTGGCGTTGGACGGTGTCGCCTGAAGATGCACCTGATAAAGCTGAATATGTAGAGCTGACTTATAAAAAAGGTGATATTGTTGCTATTAATGGTAAGGCAATGAGCCCAGCCAGTGTTATGGAAGATTTAAATAAGCGTGCGGGTGCACATGGTATTGGTCGTGACGACATTGTTGAGAATCGTTTTGTGGGCATGAAATCGCGCGGTTGTTATGAAACACCAGCTGGGACAGTAATGCTAAAAGCACACCGAGCCATGGAGAGTTTAACTTTGGATAGAGAAGCGGCACACCTTAAAGATGAATTGATGCCAAAGTATGCCAATATGGTTTATAACGGTTTTTGGTTTGCGCCAGAGCGTGAAATGTTACAAGCTGCTATTGACCAAACACAAGAAGTAGTGAATGGGGAAGTACGCTTAAAGTTTTACAAAGGTAATGTGATCGTGGTTGGTCGTAAGTCTGACAATTCACTCTTTAATGAAAAAATTGCTACTTTTGAAGATGATGAAGGTGCTTATGACCAAAAAGATGCAGCGGGTTTTATTAAGCTCAATGCATTGCGCTTACGCCTTAAATCGTTAAAGTAAGTGCATTAAATTAAGTAATAAAAA
>NZ_CDSC02000492.1 GCF_001298715.1 Bathymodiolus azoricus thioautotrophic gill symbiont | reverse complement strand
ATTGTCTAACTCTTCTTTTGTTTGGGTTTTGCTTTGGTTAATACCTTCTTTGCTATTTGCAACATCCTTATCGGCCTTGTCCCTAGCTTTATCAACAGAACCAAACTGCGTGTAACTACGGTGATGATCACTTTGTCCACTTTTATTTAGCACCTCTAATCCTTTACTGTCCTCTTGATTTTGGCGTTGCATTAAATTATTGTTACCACTGCCCAAAATATTCGTAATTTCCTGTGCGCCTTGATTGGCGTCTCCTTTATCGACCTGTGTATCGGTTTTCAAAGCATTGACAGTGCGCTTGTCTTGTCTTGATTGTACGTCAGCATTTGAGTCTTCATCGGCATTTGTTTGCTGATATTTCGAGCGATCTACATCTCTATTAACAGAATCTACATTTTTGGTGTAGTCCTTTGGTTCTTTAGGGGTAGAGTGGCTAGTACCACGAAGTTTGGTTGTGTCTGCCTCGTCTCCGTTGACGACTATTCCTATGGTTTGACTCACCAAAATACTTTTGGCAGTTTCCTTTAAATTAGACAACATGCCTTGCATAAGAGCTTTCATCTTAGCGGTAACGCTTTGTTTGTTAGTACCCACTTCAAGCATGGCGCCATAAAAATCACCGTCACCAATTTTGACGGTAATATTACCTTTGCCGGCTGCCAAGGCAATATTCATCCCATCACCATAACGCACATTGACATTATAATCACCCTTCATTACAGCCACATTAACGCCATGCCCCACGCGCGTATTAAGGTTGTATTTGCCAATCAAGGCGTTGATGGCAATACCATCGCCAACATTGGTATTGACATTGAATTTACCAATAGACAATCCGACATGAAAACCATCACCCACTTTGGTGGTGATATTGACTTTACCAAGGGCAATCATGGCGCTATAGCCAGAGCCCACTTTAGTAACAAGATTGCCGTTGCCAACGGCAATTTGCAAACTGTCATTATCGCCAACGGAAGTAAGAACATTGGCTTGACCGATACCAGCTTGGATGGTTTGACCCAAGCCCACTTTACTAATGATATTGGCCTGGCCAATGCCTATACCTAGCATTGCACCATTACCAATGTGAGTGATAATATTGGCCCGACCTACGGCAAATGTAACCATGCTGCCTTCGTTCTTTCTACCTAATAATGCAACACCAGTTGCTTTGAGTGCATCAACGCCTGATGTTAAGAATTTTTGTGGTGCAGAAAATACATTACCTCTTGGGAAGAGGCGATGTTTTTCCAAAACAGGGTCTGAGACTACGGAATCTAGTGGGGATACGGTAACTGTAGAATCCTTTGATGAAGATATTCTGGTAACAATATTGGCTCGACCAACCACCAAACTCATGGTGTTACCACTTCCTTCTAAATTAACATGGGTAACAATATTTGCTTGACCAATAGCCGCTGTAATTAGATCACCTGATCCAACTTTGGTTACAATATTAGCCTGCCCAATTGCAAACGCAACTGAAAATCCGTTGCCAATGTGAGTAAAAATATTGAAATTACCAACCATAGCCGCCAAAGTGGTGTCATTGCCAACTTTGGTAAAAATATTAGCCTGCCCACCTATCATTAAAGCGGCACTAAAACCATCCCCAACATGGGTGAATATATTAGCAT
>NZ_CDSC02000021.1 GCF_001298715.1 Bathymodiolus azoricus thioautotrophic gill symbiont | reverse complement strand
TCTCAAAAAACTTTGCCTGAAACCCATATTTTTTTGCCATTAACTTCAAATGGCTCGGTTTCAATTCCAGGTTGATTTTGATATGAATTTATCTTTGATATTTTTAATTTTCTACAACATAAAAACATACAAATATCTTCAAAAGATTTTTGCTTGCTCCCTCCTTTTAGCCCTAAGTTATTCCAATCAATATGTTGCATTTTTATTTAAGTCAAATTACCCTGCAATTTAATTAGTGGTGCATAATCACCATTATCAGCCTGTTTTAAAGCTCGAATATAATCACCTCTATGGACATTTTCTTTAGCAAGTAAATCTTCATTCCACTTGGTTGGTGATAGGCTGTTTTGCTTTAGATAAATATTAGCAAGCATTCTAGACCATCTACCATTTCCATTTATAAATGGATGAATAACCACCGCCCTATGGTGTAATCTTGCTGCAATTTCAACAACATCAAAGTTTTTATTTTTATGCCAAAAATTCAGATCATCTACTAATTTTCTCAGTTCAGTGCTAACAAGGTAAGCTTTAACGCCAAAATTAAGCTCAACTGTTCTTATTTTTCCAGCCCAATCCCACACATCATCAAACATTTCTTTATGTAGTTTTAATAAAAAATAAGTATCAAAAGAGTCTGGTTTTTTATCAGGCATACCTCCTAAATAATCAAGATTTGCTTTTAGAATATTCTGAGCCTCAAAAAAATAAATCTCATTGGTACTATAGGTTTTATTGGTACTATAGGTTTTGTTTTTATCCAGTTTTAAACCTGATAAATCACTTCCATAAGTAGCATCGGCAATTTTAGTTTTATCATCCATTGGTCAAATATAATTAAGCGTTAAAAATTAGACTAGCTGATCCACAGGCTTTTTTGGTGCTGATGTAAAAAGCTATCTTTAGCCTGCTCTATGAGTAAATTTAATTGCTTATTATCTAAACCTTGTTGTTCAAGTGATGAGGTATCCTGCACCAATGAAACCATATAAATCGCTTTTTCTTTAGCTCTATTCTGCTCCAGTTCATTTATACTGAGTGTTTCATTGCCAGCAAAATCAAGACCAAGTAAATGGGTTACACTTTCTACGGTGGACATTTTTACATCTTCACCTGCTAAAAAACGAGTGATGGTTCTATTCCCAAGATTTGATAGTTTGGCAATATTATCAATCGTTAAACCGATTTGTCTTTTTCTTTTTTGTACTCTTTTGAGTAAATCTAATCTAGTCATAATATGAGCTTTAATAAGTAAGTTGTTAGTATTATGTCATAAGTGGCTAAAAAATCAAATTTATTTTTCAAAAACTTCGGTTTTACCCAAAATATCCTTCAAATAAGTGGCTATAGGAATAAGCCCAGCTCTTGTTTTGATTTGCTCATATTCACTGAGCGTAAAACGCAAACCAATAAGCTCAGATTGTTTTTCAGCTTTTGGTTTGGGTTTGCGTCAAGTGGGGCTGTTTTGAGTGACTAGTGATTTTTCTAAATTATTAAGCGTGTTTTTGCTACTCACTTTTAGTATAAAG
>NZ_CDSC02000009.1 GCF_001298715.1 Bathymodiolus azoricus thioautotrophic gill symbiont | reverse complement strand
CTTTCTATCTTTAGAACCTTTCTAATAATTGGGACAGGTTGACTATGGCGAATAAAAGTATCAAATTCATTTAATGCTCTTTGAGAACTTATTTTTTTACCGTCATACTCATTGGTTATTTCACAAAGCCCCTGATTATCTCTATCCCATAAGAAATAACAAATACCACCAGCAATATCTACCCCTGGAAAAACGGTTGAAGAGTTTTCAAAATCAACCAGTTTTCTAATATGACTATCATTAAGCATTGATTCTCTAAAAGCATCTAATCCTTTTCCGCCAGCATACCAACGTGCAGGAATAATCATGGTTAAAAACCTTGGTTTTAGTTTTTTAGCCTATTCAACAAATTTATGATAAATAGGGCTTGCACTTCTTCCATGCCCCCCCATCACTCAACTGATAAGGCGGATTTCCAATAATTACATCAAATTTCATTTTAAATATCTCCTCTGGTTTATCCGTATGAATAAACTGATACGCATGGGTTTCTAATTGCTCATCTCGGCTATACACTTCTTCACTGGCATTGCAAAAGGTACATTTACCGTTTTTCCAAATGTGATTGATCGCATCAAACTTTATATTGCCATTTTCATTATTAAAAGTTTCACAAATAGAATATTTGCCATTGGCGATTTTAGAGCAATAAACACTTCTACGAGAAAGCAAAGCGGTTAATTCGGTAATGGCAATACCATACAATTGATTTTCAAAAATATGGTTAATGCGTTGTTGCTGGTCGAGAATTTCAGCCTCTAAACCCATCATTAAGCGTTTGGCAATTTCACGCAAAAATACGCCAGATTTACTTACAGGGTCAAGAAAAGTGGTAGATTTATCGCTAAATAATGCTACTGGCAGCATATCCAAAATATCACCAACCAATTTAGGCGGTGTAAAAACTTCGTCATTGCTCAAATTGGCAAGACAAGATAAAACATCAGGGTTGTAATTGATATTAACCATGTTCGGTCAATTTTAAGAAATGCATCAAGGGAAAGTCCTTTATCGGTTTGGGTAAAAAAGCAGGGTCGGTTTCGTAAAAATCACTAAAAAGTGAATCAGGAACTTTGCATTCCTCAGTTTTAAGCAGATTGTCCAGCGTAAAATCCCTTCTTTTTATCATGCTTCCATTCAGCGTAGACCATTCAGAGAATACAATCGGTTTATCATCACTACCCACGGTTTTTAAGGTCAGGACGTCGCCTCTTAAAATATTTTTTCCCAAAATGTATTTTATGCTCACTCTACATTCTTCTTTCGCCTTTTTTTTGTAAAAAGAAGTATATTGTTTATCAAATAGTTTAAAAATCCGATTTCTACACTCTTCAACATTATCTTCTAAAATATCAATACCATAAATATTCGTAACCGCAATCACGGCATATCGTTCATATTCCAGTTGACTTTTTTTGTATCTACTTTCTACAACGGCTAACTTTCTTCTTAATATTTCAACTAAAAAATTCCCTGTTCCGCAAGCTGGATCTAAAAAACGGGAATCTATACGATCCGCTTCTTGTTTGACTAAATCAAGCATCGCATTGACTTCACAATCAGAAGTAAATACTTCGCCATGGTCAGCCACTCTTTGTTTTGATTTTGATTGAACTGCTCTACTCACTTATGGGCACCTCCAAAAACTCAACATAAACCCAAGCAGGCGTACCTGATGCCATTTTTCCTAATACACGCTGATACTCATCTACTTCATATTTATCGGACTGTGCCAATTCTTCTTGGGTAATTTCAAAGACTGTGCCTAATATGGTGTCAGATTGACTGGGTACTGCGATTGGGTGATGAGATTCACCGCTAAGTTTGACGACACTTGCATCTTGAATTTCAAGCATTGCTAATCTGTAGTTGAGTAGCTCATCTTTATAACCAAATAGTTCGCGTCCAAAAGTTGCAAGTTGTACGGTAGAATTTTGCAATGTCCCATACGAAAATAATAATACGGCTTTATTTGCCATTATTCTTGATCTTCTGCCCCACACTTACTATGACAAGCTTATCGGTGTTAATCAACTGTGCAAAGGCATTTTGAATATCTTGCGTGCTAATATCCTTGATTTTATCAGTAAAGGTATCTAGATAATCCAGTGGTAAATTATAAAAACCGATAATAGAAAGGTAAGTTAAGATATTGGCATTGGATGCTGTTTGTAGGGCGAATCCACCAATGATATTATCCTTGCCATCTTGTAATTTTTGTTTATCAATATTGTTATTAATAAAATTATTTAGCGTTTGAACGGCAATTTTCCTTGCCTTATTAGCTTGGGCAATTTTGGTTTGCAATTTCATGGTGAAAGAGCCATTTGACTGCATTTGACTAAAATGACTATAGACCGAATAAGCGAGCCCTTTTTTCTCACGAATTTCACCGCTCAAGATTGAAGTTAATCCACTACCACCAAAGATATGATTACCTAAATACAAGGGATAAAAATCAGGATGAGAGCGATTAACGCCAGTCTGTCCGATAAGTAAATGGGTTTGTTTTGATGGGAAATCAATGTGAATGTCCTGCGCATCATTAAGTGGTTTAACCACTGGATTGGCTTTGGCTTTTTGTCCAATATTCAGTCCATGAGAAATTTGTCGCGCAATCTGTTTGGCCTTGACTTTGCTCACATCCCCAACCAACGCAATGATAAGATTTTTTGCGACAAAGAATTGTTGGTAATGGTGCTTTAAATCTTTTGTGGTGATATTACCAATGGTGTCTTGAGTGCCAATTGCTTCATGTGCGTAAGGATGCTCACCAAATACAGCTTTATTAAAAGCAATGGAGGCAATACTGGATGGTGATTGTTGAGCAGCTCTGATGGATTGCAGGATTTGACGCTTCGCGCGGGTGAGATATTTTTGCTTAAAACTTGGTTGAGTAACAACTTCAGTAAAAATATTAAGCGATTTTCTTAAAATTGACTCTCTTGAAAGCGTGCGTAATGATACGATTGACATATCTTTTAACGAATAGCCACTGAACTGTGCACCTAATGATTCAAATGCATTAATAATTTGCTCTTCATTGCGATATTGGGTGGCACTACCCAGCAGACTATTGGTTAACGACGCTAAACCATATTTTTCACCCTCTTTGCCACTAGCAGCATCAAAGTTAAGTGAAATATCTAATATTGGCAAGCCCTTGGTCTGCACAAAGAGCACCTTTGCACCTTCAGGTGTCATCCAATGTTGAATGTTTAACTTGGCATGAACACTACTAACAAGCAACAAAAATAAAACTAAAAACTTCACTTAACCCCCTGTGGTATGAGTTCCACCGAATTAGCCTGAGAAAAATCCAAATATTGTTTGGCAATTTGCGCAACATCGTGTGTGCTAATAGCATTCATTTTGTCCACATAGGTAAACATTGTTTCAATGCCCAAACCAACAGTTGCCAACATACCCAAATAATAAGACTGGGTGGATATACGGTCTTGTTCAAAAACAAACTCGGCTTCAAGTTGTGTTTTGGTACGCGCCAACTCATTTTTAATCACAGCAGGATTTTTAATCAACTCGGCGATTTGTGTTTTAATCGCTGATAATACTATTGGGTTGTCCACACCCTTTGCAGGTGTAAAACTCAGGGTAAATAAGGTGTTGTATTTATCGTATAAGCTATAACTTACGCTGATGCTTGAAGCGATTTGTTGCTCTCTCACCAAAGTTTTAGACAGTCTATTGTCTAATATATACGACAGCATATCCAAAGCATAGGCATTGTGTTTGTCTTTCGTGGTTTTTAGACTTGGCACAGGAAAAGACAAGATATAAAAAGGCAGCTCTGCTTTGAGTTTTAATACACGCGACTTACCAGTATGAACAATAGCAGGTTTGTTATTCTTGGCAATGTCAGGGTTATATTTATAAATGCCAAAATATTTTTTTGCCAAGGCAATTACTTCATCAGCCCAAACATCACCCACCACCACTAAAGTCGCATTATTCGGTGCATAATATCTTTTGTACCAATCGCGTAAATCACGCAAACGATAAGTCTCTAAGTCACCCTGAAAGCCAATAATAGGGGCATGATAAGCGCCTTTTTTATCAAAGGAAATCAGGTTAAGATTCTCAAACACTTTGGCATTTGGGTTATCCTCTATGCGTAATCTGCGTTCTTCAATCACCACTTGCCTTTCTTTTTCAAACTCTCTATTAATCAGGCGTAAATGTCGCATTCTATCGGCTTCCATCTTGATAGCAAGATCAAGTTTGGACTTGTGCATTTTTTGATAATAAGCGGTGTAATCCTTAGAGGTAAAGGCGTTGTCATTGCCACCATTACGGGCAATAATCTTTGAAAATTCACCTGCCCCATAATTGTCTGTTCCTTTAAACATCATGTGTTCAAGCATATGTGAGATACCTGTGGTTGGACGCGATTCGTCACTAGCACCTACCTGATACCAAAGTTGAGAAATAAAGACAGGTGCACGCCTATCAGTTTTGACAATAATTTTTAGCCCATTGCCCAATGTTATTTGAGTAATACCTTGTTGTGCCAAATCAAGTGAATTAGCAAATAAAGGTTGAGACAAAGCAAAGAATAGTAAAATCAACTTTTTTAACATTGCATTATTATAGTGTTTAATTTTTTCAAAAAAGACAAATCGGCTTCTTTAAAACAACGCTTAACCAAATCTAGGCAAAAACTTGGTTCTGGATTATCAGCACTATTGTTAGGCAAAAAAACCATTGATGATGATTTATTAGATGAGCTAGAGATGTTACTTATCGGTGCAGATATGGGTATTAATACCACTGATAAAGTTTTAGAATCTGTGCGCAAAAATGCTTCTAGAAAAACTTTAAAAGACACTGATAGCTTGTATCAACTCTTAAAAGATGAATTGGCAGGGTTGCTCATTGAAGGCAATCAATTGAAGTCGGACCCGCAAGAAACTTTTGTGATTTTAGTAGTTGGGGTGAATGGCGCTGGTAAAACCACCACCATTGGCAAACTCGCCAAGTCATTTCAAAATCAAGGAAAATCAGTAATGCTTGCTGCCGGTGATACTTTTCGTGCGGCAGCAGTTGAACAACTCAAGGTCTGGGGTGAGCGTAATAATATTCCTGTTGTGGCACAAGATACGGGTGCTGATGCTGCCTCAGTCATCTTTGATGCCTATCAATCAGCACAAGCCAAAAATATTGATATACTGATTGCTGATACTGCTGGGCGACTACATACTCAAGGTAATCTTATGCAAGAATTAGAAAAAATCAAGCGTGTCATCACCAAACAAAATGAAAGCGCACCTCATGAAGTGATGTTAGTACTTGATGGTGGCGCAGGTCAAAATGCAATCAACCAAGCCAAAGAATTCAACAAAGCGGTCAAACTAAGTGGCATTAGCATTACCAAACTTGATGGCACCGCTAAGGGTGGTGTCGTCTTTGCTATTGCCGATGAATTAAAATTACCCATTCGCTATATTGGCGTTGGTGAAGGGATTAACGACCTGAAACCATTTATTGTCAAAGACTTTATTGACGCATTATTTGATTAAGGGTATTATCCCTTTTAACTTTGGGGGATATATGAAAACAATTATTCACTTAGCATTCTTTTTATTGCTTTGTACATCAAGTTTTGCTAAAGAAAAAGACATATCATTGTTTGATCAACATTTTAATGACTACAGTGAAAATTTAGAAGACGCTATTGACGCTAAAAAAGAGGGTATTTTTGTTTTCTTTCATATGGAAGAATGCCCATTCTGCCAAAAAATGCGTCGTAATGTATTCACTCAAAAACCTATTATTGACTACTTTAGGCAGCACTTTTTAAATTTTGAAATTGATGTAGAATCTAGTGTGAATTTGACAGATTTTGATGGCAACACCCTACAAGAAAAAATCTTTGCTCAACGCCATAACTTAGTCGGTGCTACACCTGTGCTGGCTTTCTTTGATTTAAATGGTAAACGCGTAGTACGCCACACAGGCTTTGTCAACAAGAAAGACTTTTTACTGCTAGCAAATTATTTTGTTGATAAATCCTACAAAAAAGAGCCCTTCATACGCTACAAGCGCAAACACAAGTAATGCGAGATGAAGTCTTTACTTATTACTTGGTTGTTTTTATCATTTTCCACACAAGCACTGGAATTGCCAAACCCACTAACATTGAGACATACACTGGCATTGGCAACAAAACAAAATCTTGAACAAAAGCAACTCCATATCAATATAGAGCTTGATAAAATTGAATTAAAATCTTACCAAGACAGTTATAAAACAACAGTCGACTTAGATTTACAGTTAGCTAGGCGTGATAATGAAAAATTAGGCGGTACTGATTACTCTCATGCCTTTATTAAAATCAACAAAGTACTATACGACCAAAATGTAGAAATTAACCAAAATGCTGCCAAAAGCACTGTCAAAAATACAGAGTTTGCATTACAACAACTTAAAATTGATAAAACCACGCAAGTGATGCAAGCTTTTTTTAATATTATATTGGCTGATATGCGTCATGAAACCGTATTAGAGCGCTTAGCGATTTCTGCAATTCGTGCAAATCGCATTCAGGATAATTTTAATGTAGAAGATGCTTCTGAAGTAGAATTATTGGAAAAACGAACATTAACACAATTAGATGTTGTTAAGCGTATTGAGGCTGAAGCAGCGCAAATCACCACGCGTGCTAAGCTTGCCCAACTCCTTAATATTGCTTATGAAAATAGACCTGATAATTTGGTTAAACCTGATTTAACCTATTTTTTCAAAAAAGAATTAGCTGGATTTGAAATTTGGCAGAAAAAAATACAATTGAGTAATCTAGAATTGGGTGAACTAAGGCGTGTGCTTGCTAATCTAAAACAGCAAAGAAATCTAGAAAAAAACAACAAAGAGATTGTCATTAGCTCAAACATTAAACTGGGAGAGCAATCTTACGATAGTAGCAAAAATGGCAATTGGCGTGCTGGCATCAGCTTTATTATGCCTTTTGGTCAAAGCCAGAGTCAGAAGAATAAAACTTCCAAACTTTTAACAAAAATCAAACAACAACAATTACGCATTGAGCAACGCACTCAAGCACTAAACCAACAAGCCTTATCGTTGTGGCTTAAGTTAAAAACACTCAAACAGCGCCACCAAGCACTGACAACCGAACTTGATTATCGAGACCTGTATCTTGAACTGGCTCGCGCCAATTATGAAATGGAAATTAAAAGTGATATTGGCAGTGCAATGAGCAATCTAACTGACACTGAGTGGAAATTAACAAAAAATGAATTTGACTTTGTGATTGTTTTTATACAATTACAACAATTAGCAGGAGAAGATTATGAGCTTTAAATCATTAGTTTGGCTAGCAATATTGTTACCATCATCTACTTTGGGACTGGAAATCTATTCACAAGTATCAAGTGCAATTATAGAGATAAAACCTGTCAAAACCCAAGTGAAAAAAGGCGATGTCATTGTAAGGCTTGATGATAGACAGGCCAAACTTGAACTACAATACTTAAAAACTTTGCAAAGCATCAAGCAACAAGATTTTGATGACAAAAAGTTAGAGCTCCAACAAACCAAAGAGCTTTATGAGCGTTTGGTGAGTTCTCATCGAGATTTAGAAATCGCGCAATTGGCGTTTGATGCAACAAAGCGGGAATTAGACGCACATCATCTTAAGATCAAAATCGCACAAATTGAATTAGAAAAATACACAATTACCTCGCCGATTTCTGGCATTATTAAAAACTTGCCAAATCAAAGAAATGTGGTAAATATAAATACACCCAAAATATTGATGATTATTGAATAAGTCTAACGGTAGTGTAACTTTATTTTCTAGTATTTTGCTCAATACGCAAGACAGCCAGCATAATCACCAACAACATAAATATTGCTAATACTTCCCACATCGCAGAATAAGCAGATTTTTCTATTCTCAGTGGTCCTACTTGTAGAAAATTTCTCTTATCTTTTTCTTTGATTTGCTGGAAAAAGGATTGGTCATGCCAGTTAACAAGCTCATCCATATTCACTTTAACATCTACGATTGCAACTTGATTGGTTAATTTTGCTAGAGACTTGACATAAGCCACAGACACCGATTGAGGATACTGGCTTAATTTAACTTTGCTTGATATTTTAACTTTTTGTTTAAGATCAGTTTTGTCAATAACATTATCAGACAAACCACTTAACGCGCTAACAATATCATCAATATAAGCATTAAAAGTCTTGTCAAAACGCTGATTATTATCTAAGTTTTTACTGATTTTTGCTTTTTGATTGCGTATTAATTTTTGATAATCAGCAAATTTCACCACTGGGGTGTCAATTTTATCATCAGCTTTGACATCAATCTTGTTGTAACTCACAATGACTGCCACAACCAATACAATAGTTGCAAACAATAAGCCTAAGATTTGTGTAATTTTAAGAAAACTTTTTTCGATGAATCTAAACATATTTACTTGCCTTATTCTAAATAATGTCGCCTATTTTAATTCATTTTAAAATTTCTCGTGCGCCCATCTCAATCAGTTTTTCTGCTAACTGCACGCCTAATGCTTCAACAGCATCAATATTACTTGATGCTTGATGCTTTAAAATCACACCAGAATCTACATTACCCACCAAACCTGTTAGCGTAATTTGCTCACCATTAATCGTTGAATACCCTGCAATTGGCACAGAGCAACCCCCTTCTAAGCGTGCATTCATAGCACGCTCGGCACTCACTCTATAAGTAGCCTCTTTGTCAATTAATGGTTTAATTAAATCCAATATCATCTGGTCATTTTCTCGAATTTCAATACCGACTGCACCTTGTCCAACGGCAGGCAATGATTGTTCGGCAGATATTTGTTGCTTAATTCTATCTTCAAATCCAAGACGAATAAGACCTGCACACGCTAAAATAATACCGTCAAACTCACCATTGTCTAATTTTTGTAATCGAGTATTAACATTGCCACGCAAATCTAGTATTTCTAAATCTGGACGAGTGGCTTTAAGTTGTACAATACGACGCATTGAACAAGTACCCACTTTTGCCCCTTGTGGTAAATCATTAATACCATCAAAGTCATTAGATACAAAAGCATCAAATGGATTTTCTCGCTTAAGTATCGCACCCAATTCAAAGCCTTCTGGGATTTCATATGGCACATCTTTCATTGAATGCACAGCAATATCTGCTTTGCCTTCTAACAGCCCAACCTCTAATTCTTTAATAAATAAGCCTTTTCCACCAATTTTAGACAAGGGGGAGTTTAAAATCTGGTCGCCTTTAGTCGTCATCTTCACCAATTCAACCATTAAGTCGGGGTATAGTTGCTCTAATTTAGATTTCACATGTTCGGCTTGCCAAAGTGCTAGAGGACTTTTGCGTGTTGCAATTTTGATTGTTTGTTGCATTAAATTGATTTAAAATCGTAATAGATATGCATTTTAACAAAAAACCATGAGGATTCCAGCAGCAAAAAAACTTTTCCAAACAAAACAACAGGCAAAAAAAGACAATAAAAATATTTTGCTATTAACGCATTTGGAAGATTGCTCTTGGTGTTATTTTGTTATTAACGAAGTGATAGCGCCAATGACTGAACTCAGGGAATACACCGATAAACTCATCATTGCCCAAATAGAGATACACGCAGGACTTAGCATGGTAGATTTTGATGGTGTGCAAATTGAGAATAATGACTTTGCAGATAAATACGATATAGATTTCTATCCGACTTTACTATTGTTTGATGCAGAAGGCATGTTGTTAGAAAAAATTGTTGGCGTTGCCAGTGAAGATACTTATTGGACAGATTTAGATAAGAAATTGGAAAAACATTACTAAAATATTATGAACAAAACTAACCAATCTTGGGGCGGACGCTTCAATCAACCAACCGATGAATTTGTTAAAATTTTTGGTGCCTCGGTATTTTTTGATAAAATTCTCGCACCTTATGACATTCAAGGCTCAATTGCACATGCCACAATGCTGCAGGAAGTTGGATTATTGACTGAGGATGAAAAATCACAAATCATTGACGGTCTAAATACGATTCTTACTGAAATCAAAAAAGACAAATTTGATTGGTCAGTTGATTTAGAAGATGTGCATATGAATATTGAAGCACGCCTAGTAGCGATGATTGGCAATGCAGGCAAAAAACTACACACAGGGCGCTCGCGTAACGACCAAGTAGCAACCGATATTCGCCTATATTTGCGTGAACAACTTGATGAAATTAATGATGAAATTAAGCGTTTGCAAGTCGCATTACTTAATTTAGCTGAACAAGAAGCAAGTACCATATTACCAGGTTTTACTCATTTACAAGCTGCTCAACCTGTGAGTTTTGGGCATCATATGATGGCGTATTTTGAGATGCTATCTCGTGATGCTGAACGACTGATTGATTGTCGTAAGCGACTCAATTCAATGCCACTTGGTAGTGCGGCATTAGCAGGTACGACTTACCCAATTAAACGCGCTCGCACTGCTGAATTGTTAGGTTTTGAGCGTATTTGCAATAACTCGCTTGATGGCGTTAGTGACCGTGATTTTGCCATAGAGTTTTTATCAGCAGCCAGCATTGTTATGATGCATTTGTCGCGTTTTTCTGAGGAGTTAATTCTTTGGTCAAGTGCACAATTTGATTTTATTGAATTGCCAGACAGCTTTTGTACAGGCTCATCAATTATGCCACAAAAGAAAAACCCCGATGTACCAGAGTTAGTGCGTGGCAAAACAGGCCGTGTGTATGGTAATTTAACTGCAATGCTGACCATTATGAAGTCACAACCACTCGCCTATAATAAGGATAACCAAGAAGATAAAGAACCCCTATTTGATACGGTTGACACACTTAAAACTTGCTTACGCGTATTCGCCGATATGGTGCCAACCATTAAAGCAAAGCGTGACAATATGTACAATTCTACCAAGAAAGGCTATACTACTGCCACAGATTTGGCAGATTATTTGGTGAAAAAAGGTTTGCCATTTCGCGATGCACACGAAGTGGTAGGTTTATCGGTTGCTTACGGACTAAAAATACAAAAAGATTTAAGTGAGTTGAATTTGAAAGAATTACAGGGATTTGATGCTCGTATTGAAAATGATGTGTTTGATATGCTTTCGTTAGAAGGCTCACTTTGCGCGCGTGACCATCTTGGTGGTACTGCACCAAATCAAGTCAAACAGGCTATCAAAACTGCTCGCAACAACCTAAAATAGAATGAAAATTGTTTTTGCCGGCACGCCTGAATTTTCGCTCAGTGTTTTAACTGCACTCATTAATGCTGGACACGACATTGTTGGTGTCTATTGCCAACCTGACCGCCCCAAAGGTCGCGGTCGTATATTAAGTGCCTGCGCTGTCAAAGAACAAGCCTTAAAACACAAGCTTCCAGTCTTTCAACCAGAAAGTCTGAAAGATAATGATGCCCAAAAAACCTTATTTGCACTCAATGCTGATGTTATGGTGGTAGTGGCTTATGGTCAACTATTGCCAAAACTTGTCTTAGATACCCCTAAGTATGGATGCCTTAATATTCACGCTTCTCTACTACCACGCTGGCGAGGTGCTGCACCTATTCAACGCGCCATTCTAGCAGGCGACAAAACTACAGGTGTGAGCATCATGCAAATGGATGAAGGATTAGACACAGGCAATATTTTGTTAGAAAAAACCTGTGATATCACTGATATTGACAATGCACAAACCTTGCATGACAAACTCTCCACACTAGGTGCCAAAGCTATTATTGAAGTATTAGAAAACCTTGACAACCTACCATCCACAAAGCAAAATGAAGAAGATGTAACTTACGCTAAAAAACTTAAAAAAGACGAAGCGTGGATTGATTGGAGTCAATCTGCTGATAAAATCAACCGTCAAATTAGGGCATTTAACCCCTACCCTATTGCGCAAAGCAATGCAACAAGTGATAAGTTTGAATCCAAAGTATTACGCATTCTATCTGCCAGTATTGTGAAAGAAAATTATCATGAAAAACCAGGGGAAGTCATTCAACCTCCTACCAAAGGCACTTGTTACATCGCAACAGCTGATGCTATATTAAGTTTAGAGAAAGTACAACTATCAGGCAAAAAAATTGCCAATATTAAAGACTTTAGCAATGCTTATCAATTGCACAAACTAGGATTATAATGCTACTTAAGCGCATAAACCTTGCCTTTACTTATACTTTAAGAGACCTTTGCACAAAATAGGGATGATTGGCAAAAGCCAATTTTTGCCCAATTGGTAATTTCTTTAAACTTTGTCCTAATAAGGTTAAGGCTGGATTTACCCTCCTTTTCTATTTAAGGACACCTCCAAAATCCCAATTATAGCACCAATCTTTTTCTGTCTATTTGTCGCATATGCAAAACATCATTCATAGAATTAGTCATAAAACCAAATACATGCTGCTCGCACCCTAGTTTTAGATTTCTTGTGATTATTGGCTTTTTGTTGCTCACTAAGTGGATTTTTTCATGAACTTGGGAGTTGCATTTAATCTCACTTAAATAGTCTTCAATCTCTTGTGAACAATAAGTGCTATCGGCGTAAAGCTCTACATCGTCTTTACCCACCAAATCCTTAAGTA
>NZ_CDSC02000055.1 GCF_001298715.1 Bathymodiolus azoricus thioautotrophic gill symbiont | reverse complement strand
CATTGTTTGGCAATAGTTAGGCGTGCTATTAAATAGACTGTAAAATTCCAAAAATGACGAATCAAAAGCTACCTAAATTACTTCTTAAACCAGTCGGACGAGCGATTGCGGATTTTAGTATGATTAAAACGGGCGATAAAATTTTATTGGCAGTGTCAGGTGGCAAGGATTCACTCAGTTTGTTTCATATTTTGCGTCATTTTCAAGCAACTTCGCCCAAAAAGTTTGAATTGGGTGTGGTGACGATCGACCCACAGGTGGAAGGCTTTAAACCTCAGGCATTAGAAGGTTTTTTCAAGAAGTTTGATACACCATATTTTTTTGAAGAATTTCCCATTATGGAGCAAGCTAAAAAAAGCATGAAGGGCGATTCTTATTGTTCATTTTGCGCGCGTATTAAACGCGGCTTGATGTATCAGGTGGCGCGCAGGGAAGGGTACAATGTCCTAGCTTTGGGGCAACATCTAGATGATTTGTGTGAGAGTTTAATGATGTCAATGTTTCATAATGGCAAAATTCAAACGATGAAAGCACACTATATTAATGACAATAAAGATTTGCGAGTTATTCGCCCGATGGCGTATGTGCGTGAGCGACAATTGGCTGATTTTGCTAAGTCTGCTGATTTGCCAGTGATCCCAGATTCTTGTCCAGCGTGTTTTAGTATGCCGAGCGAACGCACCTATTTTAAAAAGTGGTTATTAAGTGAAGAAAAGCGTGTTCCAAGCCTATATAAGAACTTGCTTAGTGCCATGAAGCCTATGTTGGATGAGAGTTAACAAGGTTTTGGAATGGTTAAATTTTTCTTAAAACTGTTTTCAATGATGCCGCTTAAGCTCAATCACTTGATTGGCACTTTGATTGGTCGTCTTTTATATTTAACCAACAGCCAATCCAAGCATGTTGTGCGTAAAAATATTGAGATTTGTTTCCCTAATTTGAGTAAAGCGCAGCAACAAGATTTGGTTAAAGAATCCTTAATTGAATCAGGTAAAGGTTTGAGTGAATCTGGCTTTGTTTGGTTTAACAGTTTTGAATATAATGCTAAGCACATCGTTAAAACAAAGGGTGCACAGCATCTTAAAGGCAATGAAAATACTATTTTATTAGTGCCACATTTTGGCTGCTGGGAAATCGCTGCTCGCGTGGTATCACTACACAGGCCAACGACCTTTATGTACAAAGAATTGAATAATAAAAAACAAAACGCCTTGTTACTTTCTTTGCGTCAGCAGCAAGATTTGCATATGGTAGCGGCGAATAAAAAGGGCGTTTTAAAATTACAGCGTGCACTCAAAGACAAGCAGCTTATTGCTATTTTGCCAGATCAATATCCTGATGAAAAAGGCAGCGTGGTGTCGTCTTTCTTTAAACAGGATACTCGAACTATGACACTATTGGTTAAATTGGCAAGAAACAATAATGCCAAAGTGCTAATGACCTGGGCAGATCGTTTAGATAATGGCAAAGGTTATGAGTTGAATGTTAAACCTGTGAATATCCTATCAAGCACAGGTATGGTAGATGATGATGTGGCTTTGATGAATCAGGCGATTGAACAGTTGGTTAAAACCAAACCTGAACAGTATTTATGGAATTATAAGCGCTTCAAAGGCATTATTCGCTATTAGTTAACCACATACTGTTCATATTGTATAATTGTTTGGATGAAATTTATTGAAGACATTGAAAGTGTATTTGAGCGTGACCCTTCAGCGAGAAATACTTTTGAAATAATAACCACTTATTCTGGCGTTCAGGCAATGCTATTTTATCGTTTGGCACATAGTCTATGGATGTTGAAGCTTAAATGGCTAGCGCGTTTTATCTCAATGATTGCTCGGTGGCTAACGGGTGTTGAAATTCATCCTGCGGCAAAGATTGGGCGTCGATTTTTTATTGACCATGGTATGGGTGTGGTCATTGGCGAGACTGCTGAAATTGGCGATGATTGTACGCTCTATCACGGCGTTACTTTGGGTGGCACGACATGGAAGAAAGGCAAGCGCCATCCGACATTGAGTAATAATGTGGTGATTGGCGCAGGTGCTAAAATTTTAGGTCCAATTACTCTGGGTAACAATGTGCGTGTAGGCTCTAATTCTGTTGTGGTTAAGTCAGTTGATGACGATCAGACCGTTGTTGGTGTACCTGCACGCGTACTGAAAGACGCCAAAACACAATCAAACAGTTTTGATTCTTATGCGGTTGGCACAGAGGCTGATGATCCTACGATTAAGGCAATTAACTCAATTTTGTTGCACTTGCATGATGTGGATTCACAATTACATAAAGTCTCAAAAGAACTAAATCTTAAAGAATATAAAGACAGCTCGGTTAACAACTTAGAGATAGAAAGTAAATAAATTTATTACTTGACTAAAACACTAGGTTAAATGTATAATGGATCTTCTTTAAATAAACATTTGGAATTAACATGCAGCTTACTACTAAAGGACGCTACGCAATAACAGCAATGTTAGACTTGGCAGCTAACAATGCTGGAAAGCCGATTACTTTGGATTTTATTTCACAAAGGCAAAATATTTCTTTGTCTTATTTAGAACAATTATTTGCGAAATTACGCCGTGCAGATTTGGTAAAAAGTGTGCGTGGGCCTGGCGGTGGTTATTTGCTTAATACACAAGCAAAAGACATTAGTCTAACTCAAATCATTGAAGCGGTGGATGAGAACATTGATTTACGCCGTTGCAAAGGAATGAGCGCATGTAATAACGGCAAGCAATGCATTTCTCACCAGTTATGGTGTGATGTGAGCGAACAAATTAGAACATTTTTAAACAGCAAAACTTTGCAAATGGTGATTGATAATCACGAAGGACTATAATATGACAATACCTACTTATATGGATTATTCTGCAACCACTCCCGTTGACAAACGGGTTGCAGAAAAGATGATGAAATACCTCACTATGGATGGCGATTTTGGTAATCCAGCCTCTAATTCGCATTACTATGGTTGGCAAGCTGATGAAGCGGTAAAGACCGCTAGAAAACAAGTGGCAGATTTGATTGGTGCTGATCCAAAAGAGATTGTTTGGACATCAGGTGCAACCGAGTCGGACAACTTAGCCATTAAGGGCATTGCACACTTTTATAAGAAAAAAGGCAAGCACATTATTACGCTAAAAACAGAGCATAAAGCGGTATTAGATACTTGTAGACAGCTTGAGCGTGAAGGCTATGAAGTCACTTATTTAGACCCAATGGCAAATGGCTTATTGGATTTGAATGTTTTAAAAGATGCAATTCGTGAAGATACGGTGTTGATTTCTATTATGCATGTTAATAATGAGATCGGTGTCATTCAAGACATTGAAGCGATTGGCAATCTTTGCCGTGAACACAAAATATTTTTCCATGTTGATGCAGCACAATCAGCAGGAAAAGTGGCGATTAACTTGTCAGAACTACCCGTTGATTTAATGAGTTTTTCAGCGCATAAAATCTATGGACCTAAAGGTATTGGTGTTTTGTATGTGCGTCGTAAGCCGCGTGTTCGTTTAGAAGCACAAATGCATGGTGGCGGTCATGAGCGTGGTATGCGCTCAGGTACATTGGCAACCCATCAAATAGTTGGCATGGGTGAGGCTTTTGCTATTGCTCGCTCTGAGATGAATGAAGAAAACAAAAGAATTGCTGTTTTGCGTGATCGCTTATTAGCGGGTTTTGTTGATATGGAAGCAGTGGTGGTTAATGGCGATGAGAAACAGCGTATTCCAGGTAATTTAAATATTAGTTTTAACTATGTAGAAGGTGAATCACTAATGATGGCAATCAACGATATTGCTGTCTCTTCAGGTTCGGCGTGTACCTCTTCGAGTCTTGAACCGTCGTATGTATTACGCGCACTAGGTTTGAGCGATGAATTGGCGCATTCCTCTATTCGTTTTACCATTGGTCGCTATACCACTGAAGCTGATGTCGATAAAGCAATTGTTTTGGTGCGTGAAAAGGTAGACAAATTGCGTGATTTATCGCCGCTATGGGATATGTATAAAGAGGGTATTGATTTGAGCAAAGTTGAATGGTCTGCTCATTAAAACACATACTGTTATCCAGTGAATACCTTGTCTGTTCAAATTTTTTGAACGGGTATAATTAAAATAACAATAAGATTTTTTTAGGAGAAATAATATGGCATACGGTGAAAAAGTATTAGACCATTACGAAAACCCTCGTAATGTTGGCGTTTTAGATAAGGACGCTAAAAATGTCGGCACAGGCATGGTCGGTGCACCTGCTTGTGGCGATGTAATGCGTTTACAGATTCAAGTGGATGACAATGGCGTGATTGAAGAGGCAAAATTCAAAACTTATGGTTGTGGTTCTGCTATTGCTTCAAGTTCACTTTTGACCGAATGGGTTAAAGGGAAAACTTTGGATGAAGCAGCGCAAATTAAAAACTCAGACATTGCAGAAGAATTGTCACTTCCCCCTGTTAAGATTCATTGTTCAGTATTGGCTGAAGATGCAATTAAAGCAGCAATTAGTGACATTAAATCTAAGGCGTAATGGCAATCACTTTGACAGAGTCTGCCGCTGAACGCGTGGTTGGCTTTTTAGCCAATCGTGGTTCAGGGTTGGGTATTCGTCTATCTGTGCAAACCACTGGCTGTTCTGGTTTAGGTTACAATATGGAATTTGTCGATAATGCGAATGGCGACGACACTGTTTTTGAAGATAACGGGGTCAAAGTGATTATCGATGCAAAAAGTTTGATTTATTTAGATGGTACCGAAGTGGATTTTGTTAAAGAAGGGCTGAATGAAGGCTTTGAATTTAACAATCCAAATGCCAAAGCTGAATGTGGCTGTGGCGAGTCATTTACAGTCTAATTTTTCCATATTGAATGATGCAAAACTATTTCGAGTTATTCTCGCTAAAAGTTGATTTTGCAATAGATTTAAGTGTTTTAGAGCAAACTTATCAAACGCAAATCGCACAGTTTCACCCTGATAAATTTGCCATAGCAGATGACAAAAAAAAAGTCATGGCTATACAAAACACTTCGCTAATTAATACTGCCTTTGACACACTAAAGTCGCCACTGTTGCGTGCTACTTATTTGTTAGAATTGCAGGGTATTGATGCTTTCGATGAGAAAGATACGCAAATGGATGTGGGTTTTCTAATGAGCCAAATTGAGCTTAGAGAATCATTAGATGCGATAAAAACAACAAAAGATGAAATGGCTTTAGATGATTTTATTGTAGATATTACAGGTAAAGTAGCACAAAATATTGAGAAAATTCAACACTTATTCAAAGTAGATGAATTTAACAAGATTAAAAACTTGGTTAGAGAATTGAAGTTTTATACGCAATTAAATACACAGGCAAACCAATTAATGGATGAGTGGTTGTAAGGTTATGGCATTATTACAAATCTCAGAACCTGGGCAAGCAAACGCACCACATCAGCATAAATTGTCTATTGGTATTGATTTAGGCACGACTAATTCTTTAGTGGCATCGGTTCAGAGTGGACAAAGTAAGGTGTTAACGGATGAGAACAATAAAGCGATTTTGCCTTCGGTGGTGCATTGCGGCAAAGACAACAAACTGACTGTTGGTTGTGATGCTTGCCCTTATGCAAAAACTGACCCAACAAACACAATTATATCGGTTAAGCGCTTTATGGGCTTGAACTATCAGGAAGTTAGAGGCTTTAAAAATTGCCCGTATAACTTGGTGGAAAATGGCAATAATGTACAATTCCATACGGCAATGGGCAATTTATCTGCTGTGGAAATTTCATCAACAATCCTAACCTCACTTAAAGAGCGTGCAGAAAAGTCGTTAGGCGGTGATTTGATGGGCGCTGTGATTACCGTGCCTGCTTATTTTGATGATGCACAGCGACAAGCCACCAAAGATGCAGCGACATTAGCAGGGTTAAACACCTTAAGGTTGTTAAACGAGCCAACGGCAGCAGCAGTTGCTTACGGTTTAGAATCAGGTGAAGAAGGGGTTCACGCTGTGTACGATTTAGGTGGCGGAACTTTTGATATTTCAATTTTGAGTTTTCAAAAAGGCGTATTTAAAGTACTTTCTACAGGCGGCGACTCCAGTTTGGGCGGTGATGACTTTGATCAGCTGATTATTGACGATTGTATTAAAATGTTAAAGCTAGGTGATTTAACGCCTACGCAAATACAAAAAATAAAGCAGTTTGCACGCACAGCTAAAGAAACTCTAACTGATAATGAATTTGCCGAATTTAACTGCATAGAAGCGGCATATCGCATTAGTAAATCAAAGTTTGAATCTTTGTCTGAGGCGCTCATTAAGCGCACGCTACTACTCACGAAGCGTGCATTGAGAGATGCCCAGATTACTATAGATGATGTTAAAGATATTATTATGGTTGGTGGTTCAACGCGCATGCCATTAGTGAGAATAATGGTTAGTGATTTATTTAATAAGCCAGTTTTGTGCAGTATCAATCCTGATGAAGTGGTCGCCAAAGGCGCTGCTATTCAAGCGAATTTATTAGTGGGCAATAAGTCACAAGATGATATGCTGCTCTTAGATGTTTTGCCTTTGTCGTTGGGTTTGGAGACAATGGGTGGTTTGGTAGAAAAAGTAGTGCATCGAAACACCACTATTCCAATTGTCCGTGCACAAGAATTCACCACCTTTAAAGATGGACAAACAGCAATGAGCATACATGTTTTACAAGGTGAGCGAGAGCTGGTTAAAGATTGCCGTTCATTGGGGAAATTTGAACTTAGAGGTATACCGCCGATGGTGGCAGGTAATGCCCGTATTCGTGTTGAGTTTCAAGTTGATGCTGATGGCTTACTCTCTGTTAGTGCCACCGAACAAACTTCAGGTGTTAAAGCCGATGTGAGTATTAAACCTTCTTATGGGTTGAGTGATAGCGAGATGGAAAAAATGTTAAAAGACTCCATTTTATTTGCACAAGACGACATCAAGGCTAGACAGTTGCACGAAATGCAAGTGGAAGCCGATAGAACCATGGAAGCGATTGATTCTGCACTTGCCAAAGACAAAGATATGCTGGATGAGGCAATGCTTGATGATATTATGCACGCTAGATCGCAATTAGAAGCAGTTGTTAAAGATAAAGATGAGAAAATAATTAAAGATAAAATAGATAACCTTGAGGTAGTCAG
>NZ_CDSC02000076.1 GCF_001298715.1 Bathymodiolus azoricus thioautotrophic gill symbiont | reverse complement strand
ATTTTTCCAGATGAAATGGCAAAAATAAAGGTTGGATTATTTGTTTTTTGAAAATAATATTATTTTCTAACAGTCAAATAAGCCTTGTAAAATAAAACCCAATATTACCAACAGAGGCTTTATAAATAATGAAAACATTTTATTGGTATGATTTTGAAACTTTTGACATTAGTCCAAAAACTGGGCGTATTGCTCAATTCGCCGGTATTCGCACAGATGAAGCTCTTAACATTTTAGATGAACAAATGTTTTACTGTAGGCCAACTAACGATTGTCTGCCATCACCTGAGGCCTGTGCAGTAACCAATATTAGCCCACAACTTTGTGCAGAAAAAGGTTTAATAGAACACCAATTTATTCAGAAAATCAATGCTGAATTTACCACCCAAAATACTTGCACAGTGGGTTATAACTCTATTCGTTTTGATGATGAATTTACACGCTATACTTTGTATCGTAATTTTATCGACCCGTATGCTTGGCATTGGAAAAATGGCAATACCCGTTGGGATATTTTAGATGTGGTGCGTCTATGTTATGCTCTGAAAAGAGATTCGAGCCTAAAATGGGTACATAATGAAGAAGGCAAGCCTATATTCAAACTTGACCAACTTGCGCCTGCCAATGGTATTAAGCATAATGATGCACACGATGCCCTAGCAGATGTGCGTGCCACAATTGCCATTGCAAAAATTATTAAGAATACACAACCACAGTTATTTGATTATGCCTTTAGCCTAAGAGAGAAGAAAACAGTTGAAAGTAAAATAAAACCCTTTGAGCCAATGTTGCACACCTCAGGTATGTATCCTGCCACACTCTCTTGCACACGCCTGTGTACTGTATTAGCATACCATCCAGAGTATAACGATCGTGCTATTGTCTTTAATCTGGACCAAGACCCATCACTCTTATTAGAACTTAATATTGATGAATTAAAAAAACTCATATTTACCAAACAATCAGAACTACCAAAAGGGGTGGAAAGGTTGCAAATTAAAGATTTGATTTTCAATAAAAGCCCAATGTTTGTACCAAATATTTATAAACTTGAACCAAAAATTGTCAAGCAATTACAAATTGATATGAATGTTTGTCTACAACGATTAGAATTTATTAAAAATAATCAAAACCGAATTGCCAAAATAGCACAAGATTTATATCGCAATGACCAAGAACGAGCGCCAACTCCTGATGTTGACCAGTCGCTGTATGATGGCTTTATGGATAATGCTGATAGGCGCATCAGTGAACAGATTCAAACACTTGATGCAGAAGGATTAAAGAATTTTCATCCGCAATTTAAAGACGCAAAGCTCAACCAACTACTGATGCGTTTTAAGGCTAGAAATTACCCTGAATCCTTAACCCAAGACGAGCAAGAAGACTGGTTTGAGCTTGTGCAAAGTCGCGTGCAAACGGGGGAGGATGGTTACCTATCAATTGACGAGTATTCTGAACGCATAAATGCTATGCGCCAAGCTCATCCCGATAAAGAAAACCTTTGGCAACAACTAGAAAAATACGCAGAATCGTTTTTTTAAAAGTTAGATAATCACTCATAGTAACCATTGTAGCGTCATTTTGCTATTAATCTGATAATCAGGTATAATGTTGCGCTGAGTTACGAAGAGTACAAAAAATGAACGCCGAAACACGCAGTGAAATATTTGGTAGGTTATTGAAAAAGATACCTGAACCAACAACAGAATTAAATTATTCAACTCCTTTTGAATTATTAGTGGCAGTGACTTTGTCGGCCCAAGCGACTGACAAAAGTGTCAACAAAGTAACTGACGAACTATTCCCCCTTGCTAATACGCCTGAGACGATTTACGAATTAGGCGAAGATGTTGTTAGAGACACTATTAGAACAATTGGCTTATTCAACTCAAAGGCAAAGCATATCGTTCAAGCTTGTAAGATTTTGATTGATAAGTATGACTCTAAAGTGCCTGAAACACGCAAAGAATTAGAAGCCTTGCCTGGTGTAGGTCGCAAAACAGCCAATGTAGTCCTCAACACAGCATTCGGACACCCAACGATTGCGGTTGATACACATATTTATCGTGTTGCCAATCGCACGGCAATTGCCAGCGGTAAAACGGTATTAGAAGTAGAGAAAAAATTAGTGAAATTTATCCCTGATGAGTATCGTGTACCAGCACATCACTTGATGATTTTGCATGGTCGCTATACTTGTAAAGCGCGTTCTCCATTATGCCCTGAGTGTATTTTGCTTGATTTGTGCGAATACGAAGAGAAAAATTTATAAGTGTTTTACACTCAAGATAGAACACAGCAGCGCCAATTCCTTGCCAACGCTTGGCAAAAATTCTTAGATAAAGAGGTACTTGACCCCCTAGAAACTCAACTCACGCAAGTGATTGAAATGCACCCTGAATACCACGCGCTTATTAATAATATAGAATTGAATTATTTTCCAGAACAAGGTGAAGTTAATCCATTTTTACACATCAACCTACATTTGTCACTTAAAGAACAATTGTCTATTAATCAACCCTTAGGTATTCAACAATATTATCAAAAAATATTAAACAAGGTTAAAGACCCACACGAAGTAGAGCACAGAATGATGGATTGCATCGCTGAAATGATTTTTTCTTCACAAAAAAACAACACACCAATGGA
>NZ_CDSC02000487.1 GCF_001298715.1 Bathymodiolus azoricus thioautotrophic gill symbiont | reverse complement strand
TGAGTATTGGTGGGATTAATTCAAAACAACTGAGTTACAGCCTCAAAACCATTCAGCCGATATCTGAGCTTGATACCAACAGCAAAGCATTAACTTTCTTTCAGGGTGGCGTCGCTTCTAACAAAAGTAGCAAAAGTAATGATAGTCGTCATACCACGATTAACTTAGGTGTTGGTCATCGTCTATTGGTAGAAGACGACATGGCTATCGCAGGTATTAATGTGTTTACCGACTATGAGACCAAGTCCAAGCACAAACGCCTAAGCCTTGGTTTGGAATACCAGCGTACTAACTTTAGTGCCAATATCAATAAATACCATGTATTTTCAGACAAGAAATTAGTCAACAGTGCAAAAGAAGGGGCTTGGTCGGGTTATGATATAAAATTCAACGGTCAAGCCCCTTATCTACCTTGGGTTAAAATCAAAGGCACTTATTATCACTGGGATACCACAACAGGTTCAAACATTAAGGGCAATGTTCTGGGTGTGGATATTGAGCTTACCCCGTCAGTAAGTTTTGAGTTAGGTCAAGAAAACAACAACACCATGGACGCCACAAGCTACGGCAAACTCACTGTCAAACTACCACTGGGCAACAAACAAAAATTCACCAACTTTGCCATTGCCAGCAAAGCCTTTAAAGACAGCAGTAAAATGGACTTAGGCGAGCTTGCTTGGGTAGAGCGTAATAATAAAATAAAAAATAGCACAATTTTGTTTTACGGGCTGACTTACTCACTGGTTACCTCACCTAAATCAGGTAGAGTTTGGCTTGATAGAAATCTAGGCGCCCGTCAAGTTTGCACCTCATCTACAGACGCTGATTGTTATGGTGATTACTACCAATGGGGTCGTGCAAAGGATGGTCATGAATCTAGCACTTCAGACACAACAAAAACACGGGCAAGTTCTATCACTACTCCAGCACCCAATAAATTTATCATTAATCAAGACAAAGGCTCTACCCCTCGTGATTGGGCAAAAGGTGGTATCGATAAGCGTGGCGGGCTCAGAGTAGCTGCTTGGAAAGATGGCGGAGTCAATGACATTTGCCCAGCAGGCTTTAGTGTGCCAAGTATAAACGAGTTAAAGGAAGATACTGTTGATTTTAGCGTTACAAATACTGCTACAGCCTTTTCCAGCTTCCTGAAACTGCCAGCTGCTGGCAGTCGTAATGGGTATAGTGGTGGTCTTAACGATCGTGGATCTGAGACCTTCTTGTGGATGAGGGTTAATGTTTCTGCTGCTACTGATAGTGATGCTATGGTGGTTACAAGCACAGGAGGGGCTATTACAAACAGACCTCGCACTAAAGGCGGGAGTATTCGTTGTATTAAGGACTTATAAGCATTTTGCATAAATAACCATAACCAACACTAAGAATATAACATTCAAGTGTTGGTCGGTTATTTTCTTAAAGCGTTTAGTGACACAAAAAACCCAGTCTTTTGACTGGGTTTTTTATGTACTTTTAATTTTAATAAGGCGTGTTGTCTACAAGATTGATAAAGACAACTTTAGCAACTGAGCTTATTCATTGCACTTGGCTTGTTACGATCAATTAAAGTTTGAGCTTGAAGGTCTTATGCAGTGTGTATTAACTTGGCATTAAAATACCGTGCGTTTTAATTTCAAAAAAATTCATCAGAGTTTTTAAAGATACTCAAATAGTCAAAAAAACTTGCAAAGAAAAAAATGGGGTAATGGTATAATTCTCGCAAATTTCATTACCTTAGCTTACTTGCCATGGCAAACACCCAATTAACTCATTTCTTTAAAAACACTTTTTCTAAAACCTCAACGCTTGCACTTAGTTTTTTAATTACATTCTCTTTTAGTGCTTTTGCTGCTGAGAGTCCTCAGCCATTTAACAAAGAAGCTTATCTAGACCTTGGTAAGCCTTATACCCACAACTGGAACAACTCACAACTTACCACCAAGAAAGACAACCAAGCCACCACTTTACTCAAAGAAGTCG
>NZ_CDSC02000380.1 GCF_001298715.1 Bathymodiolus azoricus thioautotrophic gill symbiont | reverse complement strand
GTAGGCAGTTTGCATAAAGATAATGGTTGGAAAGTCTAATAAATCCAATCCTGTTTTAACCAACTCAGGATTACAAACCATGACATCAATATCACGATCTACTTGATCTATTATCCAGTCCTCTCTCTTATCAGTTCCAACGGTTGATCGCAAAATGGCTGTTTTTAAATTTTCATTTTCAAACAATCGTTTTAAGCGTGATGCCGTATCTCTTTTGCCTGTGTATGTTGTATAAACCAATACACGGCGACCCGCCGCTTTTTCTGCCTTGATATATTCAATAACTTTTTGCTCTTTTGGTGCTAAAGTTAAATCATCAAATATTGCTTGTTCAAAGCAAAGCGTGTCTCTTGTCCTTGGGTGCACAACCATCTCAGCATTAAAGCCTGTGTCTGGCCATCTTAGTAAAACATTCATGACAACGCCTAACAGGCTGTTATCGCCTTTTGCTAAACACTCACGCATTTTACTGCTCAAATTTTCAGACATTTCTTTATAGATCTGCCCTTGTTTTTGCGTCATTGGCACATTAATAATTTCCTCTGTATAAGCAGGTAATATATTTTGCCCAATATCTTTAAGCTTTAAAAAGGCTGTTATTGGCAATACATGATCGACAATACCTTGAGGTCCAAAACCAGGTGCTTTTGAAGTATGAACTGTTATTTTCTTACCTCGTGCTGTCTTATGAGAATTGCCTTCGCTGTGCTTAAAAACATCTTTTAAAACACCGTGTTCACGCATAAACGCCATTGAAGCAGCACTCATTGATGATTCGGCACTAAAACCGCATTCAATCATCTTGCTAGGATTAATACGCCAGAGTAAATAAAACAAATCGCTGGCATAACCACCCATCAGTGTGCCTGTTAGTAACAAAGTTTTCTTAACCTTTGATGCTAGTACACCCATCGCTTGACCTTGTGCGGAATCGCTATTTTTATATTCATGTCCTTCATCAACAATCAACATATCAAAGAAATTATTAGGCAAATATCGCTTAATAAATTCTGTAGGTTGATAACCGCCCTGCCCAAAGCCAAATTCTGTTTTAGCCAAGGCTCGTTCCATCCTAACCGACTGACGATCCGAAAATACTAAATCACCATTCTCATCCATCAAATTAACAAACTGATAAATGTTATCAGCAAGCATTCCTTTGATAAGTTTCTCACCGAATTGATCAAGTAATTTATCAGCAGTCTTTTTACCAATGGTAGGTATCTGGCACAGTGCTTTATTTAAAACCTCTTTTTGAGACATAGATTTTTTACTTGCTCTTTGTAATGTCCATAATGGACTGCCACAGTGCTTACAATCGGATCTTTTATCATTGCTAGTCGCAATAATAATTTCACCTTCTTTGTCATACTGTGGCTTGCTGCATACTGAACAAGTTGCAGCGCGAACAAAACTTGTTAGTTTTTGCAATGCCTCATCATCTTTTTCACTAAATATTGGCACTAGAGTTTCTCTT
>NZ_CDSC02000481.1 GCF_001298715.1 Bathymodiolus azoricus thioautotrophic gill symbiont | reverse complement strand
TATGAAAGAAAACAAGAAAAATATTAGGCTATGCCTCCATTAACACCAATGACTTGTCCAGAAATATAACTGGCAGAATCACTTGCCAGAAAAGACACCAAAGCAGCCACTTCTTCTGGATCTCCTGCTCGTCCAGCGGGTATGGTTTTTTTTATATAATCTTTGTCAAATATATCTTGAGTCATGCTACCCTTGATAATACCTGGCGCTATAGCGTTAACTGTAATCCCTCTTGATGACATTTCTATGGCTAAAGATTTGGTAGCACCAATTATGCCAGCCTTTGTTGCTGAATAATTAACTTGTCCACGGTTACCCATTACGCCTGCAACTGAAGATAAATTAATAATCCTACCCCAGCGAGTCTTCATCATTGGTAGCATGAGTTTTTGTGTAACATTAAAAAATCCGTTTAAATTTACATCCATAACTCTTTGCCATTGAGAATAACACATGCCAGCAAAAATTCCATCATCATGAATACCTGCATTGTTAACCAGAATCTGGATGGCACCTTGGTCAAGAATTTTGTCTAATTCTTTTTGAGTGGCGTCTTTATCAGTAATATCAAAACAAACTGTAGATGCCACTCCACCATTTTCAACAATGGTTTTTACAATCTCAATGGCTTTGGTTTGATTGGTATTACTGTGAACCAAAACTTCAATATTATTTTTGGCTAAATCAATGCATATTGCTTTACCTAAATCCCCACTACCGCCTGTTACTAAAGATCTTTTCATTATATATTTTTTTTAAAAATTAATTATTAAAAATAGCAACAACAGTTGCCCTTCCAGATATTAGCTCATTATCTTCAGAAGCAACTGAAAATTCGTAAATCATGTTACCTTGAGAGGCAAATTTTTTTGTGGCTTTAACCATCAAAGGTGAAGTAATATTATTTATGTCAAAATTTTGATAAAAATTTACCTCTTTTAACGCTGCCAAATAACCTTCTTGCATTTTCTCTGATAAATCTTTTGCAATTAATGCACCATGAACTGCCATTGCTTGAGCGCCATATTCTATCAAAGCTGATACAGGTAGGGATCCGTTGTTACGCAAAGGATTGTCATTTTTCTGATGTGTTTGTGTTATGCAAATAATGGATTCACTATTCCATTGCTTAACAGTGTCAAGCAAGCACATTTTTCCAGAATGTGGAATTAAGTTACAAAGTTCAATATTACTAAACATTATTGACTTTTATTGATAATTGATTTTGATTCACATATGGAATCACGATTTCAACGCCTGTTCCTTTAATCAAAGCCTCAATTAATGGCAATCCAATACCAATAGGATTGCCAATCCTCATTTTTTCAAGTGATTTGTTGAAGCATTTGGTCACACTTTTCTGATTGTTTATTACAGAAACTTCAATATCTCCTATTGCCTCAAGGTGTTTATCCATACTGAGTAACAAAGCAATTCCAATTGGGTATTCAAAATGACGAAAACACGCTAAATCACTGGGGATAACATTATCATAAGCAACCAATAATACATCATTTTTTTCGATCAATACTTGGGTTAATGCTTCAATCAGTCCAGCAGAAAAAGTATTATCGCCTGCAGATAAGCTAACTGAAGGGGTTTGTATGCCAGTGGCAATTGAAAAATATCCCGCAGGTGTGTTATGCACAGAATTATGAAACAAAGTTGGCGACACCATCTTTTCTTTGGTTGATAAAGCCTTGCATATTTTATCTTTTATATCTAAATCCCCCTCCGATGAGGCAAAAACTGTTAAAGTATCATTTTTATAATCTATAGAGTCAATGGCTTTTAATGCAAGCCTGATGACAGTTGTGGTTCTGCGAGCTTCATTTGCTGGCAATGAGGAGGGTGTCATTTTGGATAAAGCTTCTGGATACCAGTCCATATTGCCTTTAAGAATTTCTAATGACTTTTTAGAATCTTCCATTCCTGGGGCTATTACAGCAATGCCATTGATATATACTTTATTATTTAACATGAAAATATTAGACTGCAATTACTGCCGCCAAATCCAAAAGAATTAGACATAACATGGTTTAATGATTGTTTTATACACTTTGTTGGCACCCGAATAGGGAGGTTATCATCAATAGTGTGTAAATTTATATTAGCAGGAATGATAGAATTTTCCAAAGCTAAAGTACAGATAATAGCTTCATTAATTCCAGCTGCACCTAAAGTATGTCCTGTCATACCTTTGGTTGAGCTACATATAATTTCAGAATTAAAGACCGAAGACAACCCTCTAGATTCTGAATAATCATTTGATAGTGTTGCCGTGCCATGTAAATTTATATAATCCACATCCGAAGGGTTGATTCCAGAGCTTGTTAATGCCTTTTTTATCGCTATTTTCCCACCAACACCTTCAGGATGTGGCGAGGAAATATGATGAGCATCACTGCTTTCACCATAACCTGTTAAATGGATATAATTGTTGTTGGCGGATTTTTCCAGCAACATAAAACCTGCGGCTTCACCTATATTAATACCTTGTCGATTCTTATCCCAAGGGCGACAAATATCTTCAGATATTAGTTGTAGTGAATTAAACCCATATAAGGTAGTCAAACATATACTGTCAACACCGCCAACTACGACAGCATCGAAAAGACCTGCTGCTATATATCTATGAGCTGAGGCAAAAACTTTGGCACTTGATGAACAAGCAGTCGAAATTACCATACCTACACCAGTTAGTCCCAATGAGCGACAAACATACCTTTGAACAGAGCTGGTATTGTCTGTATAAAGCATATCTATATTTGGCAATTTTCCTGTATCTTTATCTCTGCCAATATAAGCATTTTCAGTTTCTGTAATGCCAGAAGTGCTGGTGCCAATAAAAACCCCAATTCGATTTTTCCCATACTTGTTAATCGCTCTATCAATTTCATCACGGAAATTATCAACATCTAAAGCTAATTTGGCTAATTTGTTATTTCTACAACTGAACTTTTTTAAATGGTTTTCTAATTCAACATCCTCAACTTTATCCACCAACCCTAAAAAAGTATTGAAGTTCATTTCGGGATAGCTGGCATTACGCAACCCACTAGAGCCACTGAACATTGCATCTAAAGTAAAGCGCTTACCATTGCCTAGTGCATTAACTAATGTACTGGCAGTTACTTGAAGTGAATCTATTGTTTTATTCATATTTATTTGTAGGTGTGCTAATAAATTTAGCAATGATAAAGCACGCAAAAACCCCAATAACAACAATTTGTCCAATTGAGCTTAATACATTAACATCTGAAAAAGCCAGAACTGAAAATGTCATTATAGTTGTTATTGCACTAATAGTAATGGCATGTGTGCTATTAGAGAGTTGGATCATCTTGTTGTTTTCATAGTTGAAGAATAAACTGTAATCAAAACCCAAGCCAATCACCAATAATAATGATAACAAATGAAAAATATTAATACTATTGCCTAGTAGCGCTTGAAAGCTAAGGCTGATTAAGACACCAGAAAAAACCGGTAAAACAATCCAAATTCGATTTTTATCTTTATAAGCAAACCAAAGGGTAATAGCAAATAGTAATAACAGCATGGCAAATAATCTAGTCCAAGTTTTCTTTAGATAGTCATTCATAATATTACCAGCCATCGCACTAATTGAATAATAAGTGTTTTTTAATAGATAGGAATTATTCACCTGTTGCTTAAATTTATTGATATTTTTAATGTCAATTACCCTTATTAGAGAATACCAAACACCATCTTGGATAAACAATAACGACTGGATCTTGCTTGCCATGAGGGATTCTTCAAAATCTTGATAGTTAAGTAAAGGCATTGTTTTACTTGAACTGATATCATTAATAAAGTTGTCAAATGCATCTTGTTTGAAAGGCATTTTTGACATAGCTAAAGAAACATTGTTTTTTAACTTTTCTTTATTGGGTAGCTGCTCTTGACGATATTTTTGTGTTTTTTTATCAGGTAATAATGTGTCTGCACTGATAGTTCCACCAATAATATCTTGAGCTACTAATTTTTTTAGTTGTTGTTGTATTTCCTGGGTTTCTGTTAAAATCTTTGTTAAATTTTTATCCGATGTTAAAAAAACATGATTAACTTCTTCTGAGCCCAATACTTGGCGTAAATCTGCATCAACTTTTTTTGATGCAATTGAAGCGGGATTTAATTGTGATATATCGGTATTAAACAAACCAGCTTGCTGTGATAGAAATATTGCAGGCAATAAAACAACCAATAAACTAATGAAAATTTTAGATTTTAATGATAAGCATTTCCCAATAGGAATTTTTCTTTTATTTATCTTGGTATTTTGCATCCATAAAGGTAAAAAATAAACACTAATCAAAAGCGTTGATAATAAGCCAATTGAGGCAAAAATAGCAAGTTGTGTAAGACCATCAAAACCAGTCCCTATCAAAGCCATATAGGCAAATATGGAAGTCAGAACACCGATTTTAAGTGGTTTTAAAATTTTCTTAATAGCATTTCTGGCTGAAACTTTTGTGCAAGTATTGCTAAATACATGTAATGGATAATCAAGACAAACGCCAAGTGCAGTGATGCCAAATGCTAGCACGATGCCATGAATTTGAGAGAAAATCATCTGAGTGACACTCATTGCAATCAAGATAGAGGATGCGAGCGTAATAATCGCCAGTATTAATAAATAAATCGACCTATAAATAAATACAAACACAAAAAACATAATAATTATCAATGCAAAACTTGCATATTGAATGGTATTAAGGATGTTTTTACGCATTTCAACAGCCACAATGCTAGCACCAGATAACAACAATTTTGCGCCACTGGGTTTATTGGCTTCAAAGGTATTTTTAATGGTTTTTATGGCTAAGTCTTGTTGTTCAATTGTAGAATTTTTTTGAATTTGAATCATTAATAATGCTTTGTTGCCAACAAACCAAACGCCATTTTTCTGTTTTGCAGTTGTTTTAATTTGATTTAAAGACAGATAGTCCAAGAACACGCTTTGAGGGTCAATCAATAAATAATCAATAAATTCACTGGGTGTGTCAGCGGTAAAAGCAGTTAATAATTTTTCAAAATTATGACGCAAACTATCAATATCAAATGTATTGTTACTATGCAACAAATATCGATATTTTAATAATTTTTCATGTTTTAAATCATTAAAATTTTGTGAGTTAATGACAGAGCTAAACGACTTTTTTTTTTCTAAATTGAGCTTTAATGCCCGACTAAGTCGAGATAATTCTTTGTCATTAGAACCTGAAATTTGTGCCAAAATAAGATTGGCAGATAAGCCTTTTTGAGATTTCTCAATCAGCACTTGTGCATTTTTATCCCGAATATCAGCAGGCATAAATTGTTCAATATTAGAGACAACCAATAAATTGTTGTTTAAATACCAAGCAGAAGCTGCGACAATTATAAAAAACAAAAAATTTCGAGATATTGTTGTCATTTTTTTATCATTGACTAAAAGTTGTTATAACACTAGTGCCATCAGATTTTGACAATTTAATAACATTTATATTGCCAAGCTGACCTGTTATTAAAATACTTGACACCCGAGATAAAATCTCTGAATTTCTTGGAATTAACTTGATTTTCCAATCAGTAAGCTTATTGGAATATTCAATGAAATAATTGCTTGAAATTTTTTCCTTATTTCCTAATAAAAGCCATCTTATAGCATTAACGCCACTGGCAAGCACAGGATGATTGGCAAGGGATATTTCCCTCTTTCCGTCATCATCTAACAGCAAAAGCGTGTTGTCTGTTATGTGAATTTCAGATTTTATAGGTGTGGCAATATATTTACTCATCAAACCATCGTCGTTAAATGATACCGTTCCTGTTGTTTTAATTTCTTCGGTAAAAAAAGTTGCACTACGCAATTCAACAAACTTTAATGTCTTATTTGGGTTTTTAGAAATCAACCCAAATACATTGGCAATTTCAATCTCTGAGTAAGTGACAATAGGGTTTACGATTAATAGTAACAAAAAAAACTTAAACCAATTCATAACTCATCATCCCAATAATCATAAAAATTAAACCAGTTAAACGGATGTTTTTCAATCATGTCTTGAATGTATGAGGTATAAACTTGGGCATTCTTTGTAATATTTTTTTCTCTTTCAGATTTTTTTTCGGTGTAATCGTTCTTTATTTCTTTGAAGTGAATTTCATATTTATTTTTACCCACATATACACCAAAAAAAACAATTATCGGCTTTTTTAAAATATTCGCAAGTGCAAAAGGGGCCTTTGGAATATTAATAACATCACCCAAAAGAGTACACTGAATTGTTTTTTGTTTATCGACACTTCTATCTGCCAATATGGCAACAAATTCAGAGTTGTCAATACTTTCTTTAACCTTTAATAAGGCATTGTCATTATTTGCATCAATAATGGCATTAAACATAGCGGGATTAAGGTTATATAAAATCTTAGTAATCATTGAGTTATGAGATATATCCATCACAATCTTTGCTTGACCACATTTAGGCGTTAAATATTGCAAAACATCAAAACCTCCGACATGAGAGCCTAGCAATATAAAGCCTAAGTTATTTCTAGTTAAATTTGAAACAAGTTCTTCATTAAAAATCTTAACATCAAACTGCTCTGTTTGATTGGTAATAAAATAAATCCTGTCTAAGATAACGGCAGAAAAATAATAGATATGCTTAAGAATTTGAACAAAGCCATGCTTGGGCAGTGTCGTTCTTTTTAGATAATTTTTTGAGGCAAGGCGGACTTTCGGTGATGTTAAAAAAAAATACAATGTAATCGGGTACAACCAAAGCCTTGCAAAATTACGAGAAATATTGATGGCAAGCCAGCAGATCAAATGCAAAGCAAACGGGGTGCTTCTTTCTTTGCTTGCTCTCCAATTAGAATCTTTCATCTAGTGCTTAAGCGACCTAAGACAGAGACCTTGCCATCAATGCTACATTCGAAAGACAACAATGTGGGAGATATGTTTTTGTACAATATAGCTACTTTTTGATTAGGCAAAATGGGTTTAATAAATTTTATCGCTAAGAGTGTTGTTACTTCTTTGGGTGTTTCTAACTCGGACAATTTTTGAATTACTTTCTCAATAATAATTGCTCCAGGAACAATAGGATTGTTAGGGAAATGCCCTGGTAAGGATGGGTGTTCGTTATTAATAATAAAGTCAAATAAAATCATAATGACCTTAAACTAAAAAAGATACCCACAATAATTTTATACAACATTCTATATATACTCATGTCAAGATCATTTTAATCAAATATCTAAGGGTGTACCATCAATCATTTTAATTAAATTGTTTAATGGCAATTTTCCTAATTCATTATATGGAAGGTTGGCAACCACCCTTAATGGTCTTGGTAAAAAAACAGAATCTATTGTTTGTGACAATAGATGTATTATTTGATTTCTTGTTAACGTTGAAGAAACGGCTAAGGCAGCTAATCGAACACGCTGATCTGTATTTTCTTTAGGTATAAAAAATATGCCATCATCAACACCATCAATTTTTTTAAGCTTATGTGAAAGACCACTCAACGATTCTCTCTTTCCACCGATTTTAACCAAATCACTACTACGTCCAAGCAAATAAAAAAATCTATTACTAATCATTTTAATTTGGTCAGAAATATTGATTAAATTCTTATATCCAACAGCTTTTAATAAAACATTATTTCCTTTCGCTTTAATGTCATAATCTTCCAGCAGTTCCCATCTATCGCCCTTGTTTGTTTGCCTTGTTGCGATAGCACCAGATTCACTACACCCATATATTTCAAACACATGAGTGCTTAATATTTTTGCCACCTCATTAGCAATATCACTAGACAATAGAGATGTTGCAGAAATTACAGAATCAATGTTGTGCCAATTTTCTTTCAAACCAATACAAGCTTTTAAGTGCAGTGGTGTGGTGATAAGAATCTTTGGCTCTGGCGTTTCTAATGCTATCTGCTGAATGTCTAAGGGATAGAATGGATAACCGTCATGCATCATCACTCCCAAGGTTAAAGGATAAATAATAGATGTTTCAAATCCAAACATGTGTTGTGGAGGAACTGTGGCAATCATACATTTCCCATGTACGCCTTTTGGCCACAGTCTTCTACCTACTCTTATTGAGCTTTCATTTAATTGTCCCCATGTTTTTGGATTCTCTTTGGCTTTTCCTGTGGTTCCAGAGGTGAATAAAATAGCAACAGTTTGTTGTGCATTTATATCAAAGTTTTCTATTTTTTTGAATTCATTTTTATTGTTTTGTTGATACAAATCAACAACATCTTCATCATTAATTAAATAACTATTAAAATATGACTCTGAAAGTCTTTCTATCTCTTTTTTTGCTTTTGAACTGGGGAATAAACTAATTTGACCAAGAGAGGTGCAAGCAGCAAAAGCAACTAAAAAATGATATCTATTCTCACAAAGGTTTATGGCGTATTTGAGCAATAGTAAATGATTTTTTGTTAATTCGACATGAGACAAAAATTCTTCTTTAAAGATCTTACGGCCATGGTAAATAGCTATAGCATTTTTATCTAAGTTGTTAAGTAATTTAAATGTTTTTTTCATTGGGTTATTACATAAATTAATTACTTAATCTGCAATGAAAAAGTCGGATTATAAAAACTTTGAAACTGATTTTGTCATTTTTAAACTTTATATTTCTATATAAAAATTCACCCAACATGATGAATATGATAACAACATAATTGCCCGTATTTACAACCCAAGACCAAACTTCAACAGGAAGCCATATAGAGGCAATAATACCTTGTATGAACATATAAATAAACCCAAGTAGCCATATTATGGTAACCATTCTTGTGTATTTTTTCTTATCAAAATTAAGTGGTTTTTCATCTACACACTCTGCAAATTGTGTAATTATTGGTATTTTTCCAAATGTAAGAGATTTAGAGAATGTATAAATTAAGGCCAGTAAAACCACTATGGGGATAGACTGAATTAATATATATTCTTTATTTAGGAAAATAATCAAAAAAGTAAAACCCACAGTCGTAACCGCAAAAAAATATTTAATAATTAAGGGTTTTATTTTTAAGAAATAGATAAAAAATAATATTAATACCATTAAATATGCAACAGACAAATGCGTATTAGAGGTTTGAATTCCTATATGGGCAACAATTGGATATAAAACAGCCCAAACAACGATCTTACCCATCAAAATTAAGCTTGATTTAATTTAACATGTTTAGCCAATGAACGAATGGAGGAAAAAATTTCCTTGTTATTCGGATTATCTGATTTTAATTGAAAACCATATTGAGATGATAATGCTATAGACAATTCTAAGGAATCAATTGAATCTAACCCAAGACCGTCATAAAATAATGGCTTATCAAAATCAATATCAGATGGGTTAATACCTTCAAGACTTAGTGTCTCTACTATTAATTTGGCGATTTCAATTTCAATACTTTCTTTGTTTGGCATAATTTTTCTGTCAATATAATTAAATTAATGTGAATTAAACTCATAAAACACATTGTTTTATATTTTAACCGCTAATATTAGAAATTCTTTTAAGAATTTTACTGTTGTTCGTCAAAATAGCCCAATACCTTCCCACCAAGTAAAAATTTATATAAAAAGCTTCAATAATAATTTTACCTATATTGGTAAATGTGTATTTAAAGCTATCCTCTGCGGGGCAACTTAGCGCATTAATTTTAAAACCTTTTGCCATCATCATGCTACGCGCCATATGATAACGATTTGTTACCAACAAAATTTTTTGAATTTTATTATCTAATAAATGATAAAAATTCTTTAAGTTTTCTAATGTGTGAACAGACTCTTTCTCTAAAAATATTTTATTGCTATCAACGCCCAAATCAATTAAGAAAAAATTCCCCGCATCTGATTCGGCAATACTAGCGTTGCCAGTTATACCGCCTAAAATATAAACATTGCAATTGAGATTCTTATTTAGTATTAATGCAGCACGATTTAACCTAGAAATGTATTCACCATCTGGGGAATTATTTTCTAATTTCTTTCCTAAAACTAACAATAGGTTAGCCTGATTATTGGCAAGATTCTTCTTATCTTTTGCAATAATAAACACATATACAAACAAACCCATCAAACTAATACCAAGCGTTAATACAATTATAATAATTGACAAAGATAAAACAATGTATCGATCATAATCAAATTTCATATCATTTAAAAAATATTTAATATCATAGGCTTAATGACAGATCTATATAAACCTTGGGGATACATCCCTCTTGATATAAGGGACTTTCCCACCATTAAAGTAATCAATGTTATATCTCTTACACCTTGAAAATGGCTGGGTCTAGCATCTTCTTTATAAACAGCAGGAATAGGGACAGAATAGCTATATATTCCTACTTGAGCAGCCTTGATAATAACTTCACTTTCAAAAACAAAGCCACTGTTTTTTGAGGTTGAAATTTTTAAGTTTTTAAAAAGAATTGAAGGATAAAGCCGAAACCCTGATTGACTATCAGAGATAGGATAACCAGCAGCCCATGCAATCCAGAAATTGGCAATTTTATTAGCATAATATCTTTTTGCAGGGATAGAGTCTTTGTCTGCCAAACGAGCACCAATAATAATGTGTTTTTTGTGTTCTTTCCTTTTGTTAATCAATAAATCAACATCCTCTGGTGCATGCTGATCGTCTCCATCAAGGGTAATAATAAAATCATTTTTGTTTTTTAAAGCAAGTTGAAATCCATCCCACAAACTAATAGCTTTGCCTTTATTGGTTGTGTGCTTGATCAAATGAATGGGCAAATTGTTTAATTCTTTAACAGTATTGTCAGTAGATCCATCGTCAACCACAATAACGCTTTTACATTTTTTTAAAGCCCTTTTAACGATATCACGAATGGTTGCTTCTTCATTGTAGGCGGGTATTACAATAGTAAAATTTTCTTTAATCATTTCCCCAATCCAAAAATAGAAATCAAAAAAAACACACAAACCCCAACTGGTATAATGATTTCAACCAAAAAACAGTTTCACCCATTAGGTGAAAATCAAAGGCAACCAAGCCCCTCATTAACCAACCAAACTTTATGCGTTTATGAACATTTTAAACTACAAACTGTCCTCTACCAACGAACTTTTAACCGCTCGCATTGGGCTACTTGCTACTGCACATACCATTACACACCTGAAAAACCTAAACGATCCAAAATATCGAATAATTTGTGCTGATCTTATCAAATTGGGGGTATTGTCTGTATTTTTATGGATGCAAGACTTGAATGGAGTGATTTTTTAGGATTTTGATTGGTATTTTTGGGTTGGGTGGTTCTATTTTTGGATTTGGGCATTTAATTTCTCTGTGGGGGTAATAAAAATACATTATAATTTTAGAGGTAACACTTTATTAACTACATAAATATAAGGAAAAAAATGAAATTTAATTTACTTGGAAAAATATCAATTATTATAGTCTCTTTAGCATTATTAGCTGGTTGTGGGACAGCACTAGTTAGAGATGTTGATTCTGCTATGATCTCTGGTAATCATTCTGTTGCAAATATTGAAAGAGCAATTGTTAGAGCTGGCACTGGTCTTGGCTGGGTGATGACAAAAAAATCTGACAAACATATAGTAGGAAAGCTAACCCTTAGAACGCATCTTGCAGTTATTGATATTACATATGATAAAAATAGCTATTCAATCAAATACAAAGATAGTACAAACTTAAACTATGATGGCTCAAAAATTCATACCAATTATAATGGCTGGATTCAAAACCTACAAAGATCCATTGATCTCCGAATAAATACTTTATAAA
>NZ_CDSC02000258.1 GCF_001298715.1 Bathymodiolus azoricus thioautotrophic gill symbiont | reverse complement strand
AAACGATACTCCTAAGTAACACTAACTATTTTGCCGACGTGGTGGAATTGGTAGACACGCTACCTTGAGGGGGTAGTGGGCTACGCTCGTGCGAGTTCAACTCTCGCCGTCGGCACCATTTTGTTTCGCCATTATATTTTTAATACCTTTTAAGGGGGGGCTCTGTATTGATGATAGTGATATAATCTTAAAATAATTGAAAAACAATAGGATTGACAATGAAGCTATACGCACCCTGGGAAAAAGCCTTTAAAAAAGTTTCAACACCATTTGAACATTTCTTGCATGCACAAACAACCACAGGTATTGTTTTGATGTTTATGACGGTGTTGGCGTTGATACTCGCTAATTCTCCCTTGGCTGAGGCTTATGCGTATTTTTTCCATACGGAAATAGCACTTAATATCGGCGACTGGACATTGTCACACACCATTCATCATTGGATTAACGATGGTTTAATGGCTATTTTCTTTTTTCTTATCGGGCTGGAGATAAAAAGAGAAATATTAGCGGGAGAATTGTCAAATATTAAGGTGGCTATTTTGCCTATTTTAGCTGCTATTGGTGGCATGGTTTTTCCAGCATTAATATTTTTTAGTATCAATGCCGGCACAGATGGCGCTAATGGCTGGGGGGTGCCAATGGCAACAGACATCGCATTTGCAATTAGTGCTTTGGTGTTATTGGGTAAAAGAGTGCCGATAGCACTGGTTACATTTTTAGTGGCATTGGCCATTGTAGATGATTTGGGTGCTGTGCTGGTGATTGCTGTCTTTTATACCGATCAAATACACTTGTTGCCTTTGGCGATAGCAGGTATGTCATTTTTAGTCTTGGTTGCGTTGAACAGATTTGGTATACATGCTGTTTTTCCGTATTTTGCGGTTTCCATATTTATGTGGTTTTTTATGCTTGAATCTGGTGTGCATGCAACTATTGCAGGCGTTATTGGGGCTTTAGCAATTCCTTCAAAACCAAAACAGGCGCCGTTAAGCCTTGTTAAGCATATAAAAAGATTATTAGGCGAATATGAGAAATATCCGTTGTGTGTTGATCATGGTATGCATGAAAAACAAAAGGCTATTTTAGCAAATATCACAGATAGAATTAGCGATACGGGGACGCCAGCTGGTAGATTAGAGTGTGGTTTACACCTGCCGATTGCTTTAATTATCATCCCTTTATTTGCACTTGCGAATGCAGGTATTGCCATTGATTTTGATCTTATTGTTGACACCATTGTGCAGCCCATATCAATAGGAATTATTGTGGGACTTGTTGCTGGGAAAGTGCTGGGTATTTTTGGTGTTGTGTGGGCGGCTGTCAAACTTAAAATAGCCGTCCTGCCTCAAGGTAGCAGTATGAGTCAAATATTTGGTGTTTCTTTTTTAGGTGGCATTGGATTCACCATGTCTATTTTTGTAGCAGAATTGGCGTTTTTAGGCAATCCTGATTCTATATTTCAAGCAAAAATCGGCATTTTAACAGCATCATTATTTGCAGGGCTGTTTGGGTATTTTTGGCTTAGATATGTTGCTAAAAACAGTAACTCCTAGGGGTTGTTAAACATTAAAAGCGCTATTTTCTGTCTAAAATACTAAAGTGATAGGTGTGTGGGTTTTTCTCATCTGGCATGTGGGACTCCCTAAAGGTTTCAACAAAGTCACCTCGATCAAACTCAGGGAAGTGGGCATCACCTTCAAATTCACCTTCAATTTGGGTGATGTAGAGTCTATTAACATTTGGTAGTATTTGTTCGTAGAAGGATGCGCCACCCATTATCATCACCTCGCCGTCATCTTTCGCCAATTCTAATACGGCAGTAATGTTGTTAATCACTTCGCAGCCTTTGGCATGAAAGTTAGTATTGCGACTTACTATTATATTGCGACGATTCGGCAGTGGGAAGCCAATAGATTCATAAGTTTTGCGCCCCATTAGTACCGTTTTACCGGTGGTAGTTTTTTTAAAATATGCTAAATCAGCAGGCAAGCGCCAAGGTAAGGCATTGTCTTTGCCAATAAGCTGATTGTCGTCCATGGCCACAATAATTGATAAACGCATAAAGCAAACCCAAATAAAGTAAAATGATTTCTATTTTACAAATACCTTTGCCATTTGTGTCATTAATTCTTGCCTCTTCGTCCCCTTTTAGAAAAGAATTGCTTAATAAATTAGGCTTGGACTTTGATGTTGTGTCGCCAGATATTGACGAGTCCAGAAAAGTTAACGAAACGCCCGAACAGTTGGTGTTTAGATTGGCACAGGAAAAAGCATTTGAGGTGGCAAAAACTCGCAGTGGGTTTATTATTGCTTCAGACCAAGTGGCAACGCTCGGCGATAAGATTTTAACCAAGCCACACTCACACGAAAATGCCGTTAAGCAACTTGAGAAAAGCTCTGGAAATACCGTTACATTTCTTACAAGTTTGGCACTTTTAGATACACATACAGATACAATAGACACAGTTGTTGAAAAATCTAAGATTGTGTTTAAAGTATTGAGCGCCAAGCAAATCGAGTATTATCTGCAAAAAGAAAAGCCATATAACTGTGCAGGTAGCTTCAAATCCGAGGCGCTTGGTATTAGCCTTGTAGAGTGTATAGAGGATAATGATCCTAATACGCTAATTGGTTTGCCACTGATTCAACTCATCAAAATGCTTGAAAATCAAGGCATTGATGTTTTAAGTCAAAGTACCGATTTAAAAGACTAACGCCTTTTGTATGCAATATCTTTACCCTCAAGGAATAACCCCTTTTAAGTCTGGACAAAAATTCTATTGGGGCTCGCTCTACGGCAGTGCACAGGCTTTGGCATTGATTGAATTTGCCAAAACACAAGATAATGTTATTTTGGTGGTGGCAAACGATATCAGTCATTTTGACCAGTTGCTTAAGTCATTACATTTTTATAATACTGGTTTGGACATTCTTAGATTTGATAATTGGGAGGTGTTGGCTTTTGATCATTTTTCCCCGCACCCAGACATTACCTCAAGTCGACTCAACACCCTATCAAAATTACCTAGCCTTAAGCGTGGTATTGTTATTACCACATTAGAATCGTTAACACAGCAATTATGTCCGTTGGAGTTTAGCAAGGCATATAGTTTTAGTTTGAAAGTTGGTGCCATGTTAGAGCTACAAACTTTTGCCCAGCGCTTACTTAAAATTGGTTACAACCGAGTGATGAAGGTAATGGAACACGGCGAGTTTAGCGTGAAAGGCTCCTTGATAGATATCTATCCGATGGGTGCAAAGTTGCCTTGTCGCTTGGATTTGTTTGACCAAGAAATTGAATCTATTCGCCTGTTTGATGTTTCAACACAACGCTCTACTGAAACAACGAAAGAGGTTTTTTTATTACCCGCTAGAGAGTTTGCCACTGATAAAAATAGTATTGAGATTTTTAAAGAAAACTACCAAAAGGCTTTTGACAATATCAGCGGTTTTATTTATGATGAAGTTACTGAGTCGCGCCTGCCAAGTGGTATCGAATTTTATCTTTCGTTATTTTTTACGCATACCAATACCTTATTTGACTATCTACCCAGTGATAGCATTATTGCCACTAGCGAAGGTTTCAACTCATTGGTAGCATTAACTTATGATGAGATCAACAGCCGATACCAGCAAGCCAGTGAGAATTTTGACAGGCTGCCGTTGCCTGTGGAGCAAGTTTTTATTGAGAAACAGCAATTGTTTAGTCAAATCAAACAACGGCAACAATTGTTGATGAGCAGTTCAAAAAATGAAGAAAAATTAGACCATTTGAATTTTGCTAGTCAATTATTACCATCATTAAATATCAACGCACAAAACAAAGTACCGCTAAATAAATTTCTTGTTTTTGAGAAAAAATTCAGCGGCAAAATTTTGATTGTTTGTGCATCTGAAGGGCGAAAAAGCGTACTTAGTGACTTGCTTATCAGCCATGAACTCAAGCCGAACCCAGTTGAGGGTTGGCAAGATTTTCTCAGCAGTGATAAAAAACTTTGTATTACCAATGATGAGCTTAGCGAGGGCTTACTAACCCAAGATATTGCCATTATTACCGAAGTTAATTTGTTCGGCGCTGATGTGGTTAAACAGCAAAGGCGTAGGCGCGCTAAGCACAAGGATTTTGATGAGGCGATTAAATCTTTGGTGGAAATCCAGATTGGTGACCCGATTGTGCATGAAAGCTATGGTGTGGGTCGATATTTGGGGTTAAAAACACAAACTTTTGATGGTTTAACGCAAGACTTCCTAATGTTGGAATATGCCAAAGGTTCAAAACTGATGGTGCCAATGACTTCGCTGAATTTGATTTCTCGTTATTCTGGGGCATCACCAGAGACCGCACCCCTACACAAACTCGGCACTAACCAATGGACCAAAGCCAAGCAAAAAGCACATGAAGCCCTCCATGACATTGCTGCTGAATTATTAGAGATCTATGCTAAACGTGAGTCTCAAAGGGGTTTTGCTTTTCCTGAACCCAATGATGCTTACGGCTCTTTTGTTGCCAGTTTTCCTTTTGAGGAAACCCCTGACCAGATCAAAACCATGGGCGAAGTGTTGGCGGATATGCAATTGCATAAGCCAATGGACAGGTTGGTGTGTGGCGATGTGGGCTTTGGCAAAACAGAGATTGCCATGCGCGCTGCATTCTTAGCAGTTGAAGCTGGCAAGCAAGTTGCCATTTTGGTGCCGACCACATTACTTGCCAACCAGCATTACGCCTCTTTCAAAGATAGGTTTATTAACTACCCTATTGAAATCAAAGCCCTATCACGCTTTCAAAGTACTAAAGAACAAACGCAAATCAAGCAAAAACTACTTGATGGTACTTGTGATATCGTCATTGGTACCCACAAACTGATTCAAGGTAGCATCAAATACAAACAACTGGGCTTGGTGATTATTGATGAAGAGCACCGATTTGGCGTTAAGCAAAAAGAATCACTGAAAAAAATGCGTGGACGCAGCGATATTTTGACCATGACTGCCACCCCAATTCCACGCACATTGAACATGGCGCTTGGCTCGCTCAGAGAATTGTCAATTATTGCCACACCACCACAAGGGCGCAGCGCGATTCAAACCTTTGTTAAAGAGTGGGACGATGATACGATTAAAGAGGCTTGCTCTCGAGAGATGCATCGTGGTGGTCAAATATTTGTTTTACACAACGATATTGATACCATTGACAATATGGCAGAAAACCTTAAATCATTGATGAAAAACGCACACATTCGTATTGCTCATGGGCAAATGCCAAGTCGTGAATTAGAGCAAATTATGAGTGATTTTTACCACGGTCGTTTTCAGATTTTGGTTTGCACTACCATCATTGAGACTGGTATTGATATTCCAAATGCCAATACCATTATTATTAACAATGCACAAAATTTTGGTTTGGCACAATTGCACCAGTTGCGTGGGCGGGTCGGTAGGTCACATCATAGGGCTTATGCTTATTTGGTCATAAAATCCCACCAGTCACTGAGTGACAATGCTAAAAAACGCCTAGAAGCAGTTGAGTCTTTGGAAGAGTTGGGCGCTGGATTTATGCTTGCTAATCATGACTTAGAAATTCGTGGCGCAGGTGATTTGCTCGGTGACAACCAATCAGGCAAGATTAGCGAAATTGGCTTTAACCTTTATCACGACCTACTGAAACGCACGGTTGATGCTATGCGCGTGGGCAAAAAAATCAATATAAACGACCCTATTAATCATGAAGTTGATATTGACACTGGGCTTGCTTGCATTATTCCCGACACTTATTTAGGCGATGTGCACGAGCGCTTGGTTTTATATAAGCGTATTGCCAACGGCAAAGACAATGATGAGTTAAAAGACCTGAGCATTGAGATGATTGACCGTTTTGGCTTGTTGCCAGACCCCACTAAAAACCTATTTGCCACTACTCGACTTAAACTCTTTTGTGAAAAAATTGGTATTAATAAAGTTTCAATCTATGATGACAAGGCGCATATTATTTTTTCAGACAAAATCAATATTGAACCCATAAAAATCATCAACCTAGTACAAACACAGCCAAAAACCTATCAACTCAAAGGGCAAAACCAGCTTATTTTTAAGCAGGAAATGCCTGATAATATTGAACGAATTGAGTTGATTGAAGGTTTGCTAAAAACTTTAGGAGCCTAACGCCAGAATTCAGCCGACGCGTTAGCACCTGGCTGGAGTGGCATTACTACAGGTGCCTTTTTTAGCTAATTCTAATTTAGAAACAGTTCTTTTTTCTTTTTCAGTGCCTACAAGCTCAAGTCCTGCGCCCTCCGACAAAAACACCAAATTTCATATATTGTCGTACAAAGTAATTTTGATCTTTTCTTGTTCTTAGAACTAAATTATTTGGGGAGAATTCTGATATCGGTTGATATTGTATGCGTTTTATCACCAGCAACTTCTTCATAGAAAAATATATTTAAAGCCGTCTCTCCAATACACTTGCCATCAACCCATACATCTTTTTTTAAAGCTGAACCAGCAAAAGAGTCTCTATAAATATATAATCCCGCTTTACCATTCGAAGGTCGTCGCTCTACAATCATAACCTTGTTTGGGGTAATACTCATCTATCGGATTTTCCATGTGCATTGGCCTTGTTAGGGCATGATGGTTCAATTAACGAATGTGGCTTTTACTCTCTTCGAAACCACAAAGTACGGAATCCAAATAACTGCAGCAATAACGCTATTAACAAGTTGTATTACGATTTCGACTGCAAACATTTTTGCTTCGGTATCTAATTCAAAAACAAGAAACACATACAAAGCAACAATGCTCGCTATGTGTAGGGCGATGATGACTTTAGGTGCATTCTTTTTCTTTTTTAAAAATAATATTGTAGCGTAGATTAGGAGGCCTGTTAAACTCAGCGATATAATAAATTCAAGCGTATATATTTCATCGATCCCAGCCCTTGCGACATCGGAGTACATTCCAGTACTATACGCTCCAATATCTACAATCAAGGTGGAAACTCTAATGAGCGTACCCAACACAAAACCAATAGCTGGCAAAATTAGCCACCCCCTTATGCCAACGAGTTTTTCGTCTTTGGCTTGCACACTCGGTTCTTCTTGTTCAATTTGTTCAGCCATGCTTCTATTCCTCTTTGTTGCCTTAACTATTAGCATAAGGCATTATTGCCCTGATATGCGGTATTAAAAATAAGATCAGGCGTATTTGTTTTTTTAATAAAAACCTGTCAATAAAACCTGATATTTAGCATGATAGTAAATATCAGTTATTTTTTTACATGCTTTTAATGCAGGTGATTATTTTAACTCAAAGTAACGCTGGATAGTGAAGTGGCGTATTTATTTTGTCTAGGTGCGTGGGTACTGTAAATTTTTTCTGTAAATTCAATGTGAACACTTTTTTAAAGTTTTTGGTTTTTTGCTTGCAAAAACCCGAATAATAAAAAACCAAAAACTTTAAAAAAGCGTTCACCCACATAGTGGCTAAAATATTTGCTAATGAGGATTCTTGTTTGAGGTTGGTTACGGCTGTGGTGATGGAAGTCTCAGAGCAGTGGCAAAGCTCTAAAGCTTATTTGTCTTTGGACAATAATAACGGGTAGGTTTTTTTAATGAACGAGAAATCGGTGGAATAGATGGCAATTTACAGAAAGAAGTTTACTTGACCTCAGATTTTAGACTCTCTAGAAACCTACTCAAAGGGCAAGTTGGTGATGAGATTAATGTTTTAATGGCTGCCTGTGCTTGGAATTTGAGAAAATGGCTGGTGATAGCCACTATTTTTTTGTTTTGGCAAAATGGGTGGTTTTGGTTTGTTTGGAATGGGTTTTTAAGGGGCGACTAAGTAAGCCCGTCAAATGCCTACAGATTGATTGAGTTTTTGATATAACTGTTGAGTTTGCTTTTTTAAATCGGCAATCGTGCCATTGTTTTCAATAACATCACAGGGCAATTCTGCAGAAATTTTTAACCTATTTTCGTGACTAGTTTGCATAGAAATCATATTTTTTGCTTGTTTTTCGTCAATATTTGCACGATTTTTCAGTCTTTTTAGCTGTTTTTCTTCATTACAGGTCAAAATAATAGCTCTATCAAACAGATAAGTTAAGTTTTTCTCTATAAGTAGTGGAATTTCTACAATATTTAAGGATTTTTGTGAATTTTTTTGCCATTCTTGCATTATTTTCAATATTTTTGGATGCAAAATGACTTCAATACGATTTTTATTGCTTTTGTTTTCTAATAAGAGGGTTCGCAACACTTGTCGATCAAGGCTGTTATCTTGATTAAGAATCCTTTTGCCAAAGACATCTACCAGCTCTCTAAGGCCATCTGATTCAGGCGTAGTTACTTGTTTAGAAACATCATCAAGCCGAACAACATCAGCACCTAACTCAGCAAAAATATGAGCCATCTGTGATTTTCCGCAAGCAATGCCACCCGTCAGTGCAATTTTAAGTGTTGTCATAGGTGTTGATTTTAGCACCACAAATCTTCACCTGTAATTATCTATTGACTTTTATGGCAAAAGTCCCGATAATATTGCTCTTCATGGTTATGTAGCTCAGCTGGTTAGAGCACAGCATTCATAATGCTGGGGTCGGTGGTTCAAGTCCACCTATAACCACCATATTTGAGAATTTATACAATCGTAATAAAAAGCGCAATGTATTTTAGATAAGATTGTATAATTTTCAAATTCATTACGCCGAAGTAGCACAGTTGGTAGTGCAACTGATTTGTAATCAGTAGGTCGCCAGTTCGAGTCCGGCCTTCGGCACCATTTTTTAAAAAAAAGGTTATTTTGCGATGACCTTTTTTTTCGCCTATAAAAAAACTGTTCATTGTTGGTTTGTTGATAGGGCAGGTGTTTGCGGGCAGTGTTGATAAATTTAGAGTTTTTGCGTATAATTATTCAATTTTTCATCAAGGAAATTTAATATGTCATCACGCAGAAATTTAGCAAATGCGATTCGTGCTTTAAGTATGGATGCGGTTCAGAAAGCCAATTCAGGTCATCCAGGTGCGCCAATGGGAATGGCAGATATTGCCGAAGTGCTTTGGAACGACCACATGAAGTATAATCCAACTAATGCTAACTGGGCAGATAGAGATAGGTTTGTTTTATCTAATGGACACGGTTCAATGTTGATTTACTCATTGCTGCATTTAACAGGCTTTGATTTGTCAATTGATGACATTAAGGATTTTCGCCAATTGCATGCAAAGACTGCAGGACATCCTGAGTATGGCTATATAGATGGTATTGAAACAACAACAGGTCCATTAGGTCAAGGTATCACTAATGCTGTGGGTATGGCGATTGCAGAGCGTACATTAGGCGCACAATTTAACAAACCAGGTCATGAGATTGTTGATCATAACACCTATGTATTTATGGGCGATGGTTGTTTGATGGAAGGTTTGTCGCACGAGTCTTGCGCAATGGCAGGTACATTAGGGTTGGGCAAGTTGATGGCTTTTTGGGATGATAATGACATTTCAATTGATGGACATATCGGTGATTGGATGGAGAAAGGCGTTCCGGGTCGTTTTAAGTCTTATGATTGGCATGTGGTTGCTGTTGATGGTCATGATGCTAAGGCAATTAATAAAGCGATTGAAGAAGCGAAAGCGGTTACCGACAAGCCAAGTTTGATTTGTTGCAAAACAACCATTGGTTTTGGCTCGCCAAACCTTGCAGGTACCCATGATTGCCATGGCGCCCCTTTGGGAAACGAAGAAATCGCAGCAACACGCAAGCAACTGGGCTGGGACCATGTAGCATTTGAAATCCCTGCTGATGTTTACGAAGGTTGGGATCACAAAGCACAAGGCGTGACAGATGAAAGCACTTGGAATGATAAATTTTCTACTTATAAGGCAGAGTTTCCAGCGGAAGCAGCTGAGTTCGAGCGTCGTATGGCGGGTGAGTTGCCAGCGAATTTTGCAGTTGAGATGGATAAGTTCATCGCTAAGACTCAAGGTGAAATGCCGAATATTGCATCACGCAAAGCAAGTCAAAACGCAATTGAAGCAATGGGACCATTATTACCAGAAATGTTTGGCGGTAGTGCGGATTTAACAGGTTCTAACCTTACTAACTGGTCAGGCACCGTTAAAGTCAACAAAGAAAACGCTAACGGCAATTATATTTCATGGGGTGTGCGTGAATTTGGTATGGCGCATATGATGAATGGTATGGTCTTACATGGTGGTTTCAAAGTTTATGGTGCAACCTTCTTTATGTTTATGGAATTCATGCGTAACGCATTGCGTATGTCGGCACTAATGAAAATTGGTACGATTTATGTTTATACACACGACTCTATCGGCTTGGGCGAAGATGGTCCGACACATCAGCCTGTTGAGCAATTGGCAACCATGAGAATGATTCCAAACTTTCAAACTTGGAGAGGTTGTGATGCAGTTGAATCGGCAGTTTCTTGGAAGATGGCGATGCTTCGATGCGATGCGCCGACTGCATTGGTATTCTCAAGACAAAATTTGACGCCAATGGAAAGAACGGCTGAACAAGTGGCAAATATTGAAAAAGGGGGTTATGTATTGCAGGATTGTGAAGGCACGCCAGACATCATTTTAATTGCAACAGGCTCTGAAGTTGGTTTAGCAGTGGAAAGCGCTGCGGCAATGCGTGACAAAAAAGTTCGTGTGGTTTCAATGCCTTCAACAGATGCATTTGACACACAAGATAAGGCGTATCAAGATTCTGTGTTAACGCCAGGCGTAAAGCGTGTTGCGATTGAAGCAGGTGTTGGTGATGCTTGGTACAAGTATGTTGGTCTAGAAGGTGATGTGGTTTGTATGACGAGCTTCGGTGAGAGCGCACCAGCAGATCAGTTATTTAAAGAATTTGGTTTCACAGTAGATAATGTGGTTAAAACTGTAAATGAAGTTTTGGCATAATTTTAAAAAAAATATAAAAAAGGAGTAGGAAAATGGGAATTAAAATAGGTATCAATGGTTTTGGTCGTATCGGTCGTATGGTGTTTCGTGCAATTAAAAAGGACTTTCCAGGGTTGGAAGTGGTTGGCATTAACGACTTACTGGAAAATGATTATTTAGCATATATGCTTAAGTATGACACAGCACAAGGTCGTTTTGATGGTGATATTGCTGTTGAAGGCGACAATTTTATAATTGATGGTAAGAAGGTTCGCCTTAGTGCTGAGCGTAACCCAGCCGACCTTAAATGGGGCGATATTGATGTAGATGTTGTCATTGACTGTACGGGTTTCTTTTTAACTGAAGAATCTTGTCAAGCACACATTGATGCTGGTGCTAAGAAAGTCGTTCAATCGGCACCTGCTAAAGACAACACACCAATGTTTGTATACGGTGTTAACCACGATTCTTACAACGCTCAAGCGATTGTTTCTGCGGCGTCTTGTACCACTAACTGTTTAGCGCCAATTGCTAAAATCATTGATGACAACTGGGGACTTAAGCGTGGCTTAATGACAACGGTTCACGCCTCTACTGCAACACAAAAAACAGTTGATGGTCCTTCAATGAAGGATTGGAGAGGGGGTCGTGCAGTATTTGAGAACATCATTCCTTCATCAACAGGTGCTGCTAAAGCGGTAGGCGTTGTATTGCCAGAATTAAACGGTAAATTAACGGGTATGGCTTTTCGCATTCCATCGGTCGATGTTTCAGTGGTTGACTTGACTTGTGAGTTAGACAAGCCTGCCAGTTATGAAGAAATTTGTGCAACCATCAAAGCAACTTCAGAGGGTGCAATGAAAGGTACACTACAGTACACAGAAGATATGGTTGTATCGTCTGATTTCCGTGGCATCAGTGCTTCATCAATTTTTGATGCGAATGCTGGTATCGCACTTGACGATACATTTGTGAAGTTAGTGTCTTGGTATGATAATGAGTATGGCTACACTTGTAATATGCTTCGTTTGGTTCAACATATTGCTTAGTCGCATGAGAATTTACTTTTTTATTGGTGTCTTATTTAGCGTAACGCTATATGGTTGTTCGTCTGCCCCTGTAGTTGGAAATACAGTTGACACTCAACAACAAGGAGAGTCATTAAGAAAGCAATTATTTGATAAAATAAGCAAACACAAGGTTTTGAGTTATAAAGATTTATGGAAGACATTTAAGAAAACGGATGCGTTGCCTAACAAACCGAATAAAGTGTTTGATATTTATTCATATAAGAAGAACAAGTTGCCGTATGTTTATGAGTTTTTTGTCAATCAATGCGGTCACTACAAAAAAGAAGGTGACTGTTATAACAGGGAGCATTCTTTTCCAAAGGCTTGGTGGGGTGACGACTTAGGAAAGCCAATGGCGAAGGATCTATATCATATATATCCAGTAGATGGGTATGTGAATAATATGCGCGCCTCTTACCCTTACGCAGAAGTTGATCCAAAGGGGGCAAAATTTTCTTTGAATGGATCTAAACTGGGTAAGGCAAAAGATAAAAGCTTAAAAGGAAAATATTTTGAGCCTGTTGATGAGTTTAAAGGAGATCTTGCTAGAGGGTATTTTTACTTGCTAACTGCTTATTATGACAGAGTTCAGAATTGGTCTTCACCGATATTAAAAGGCAATAACTTTACGCCATGGGCACAAAAGATATTGCTTAGGTGGCACAAGAACGACCCAGTGAGCGACAAAGAAAGAAAACGCAACAAGCAAATTATGGCAATACAAGGCAATTACAATCCCTTTATTGTAAACCCTAAATTAGTTGGAAAAATATGGAAGGATAAATGATGATTATAAATTTAGAAGCGTTAGAATTGAGTGGCAAAAGAGTTCTGATTCGTCAGGATTTAAATGTGCCTATTAAAGCAGGGGTGGTAACAAGCGATAAGCGCATTAAAGCGTCATTGCCAACCATCGAAATGGCAATGAAGCAAGGCGCTAAAGTCATGTTGATGTCACACCGTGGTCGCCCTACAGAAGGTGAAACGAGTGATGAGTTTACCTTGCAACCCGTTGCCGATCGCCTCAGTGAATTATTAAACATTACAGTACGCTTAGAAAAAGATTGGTTAGATGGTATTGAGATGAATGATGGCGAAGTTGTGCTTTGCGAGAATGTGCGTTTTAATGTGGGCGAAATGGCAAACAACGATGCTTTATCTGAGCGTATGGCAGCCATGTGTGACATCTTTGCGATGGATGCATTTGGTACAGCACACCGTGCACAAGCCTCAACCCATGGTGTGGCTAAGTATGCACCGATTGCTTGTTCTGGCCCGTTGTTATCAGGTGAATTAGAGGCATTAGGTAAGGCATTAGATAACCCTAAGCGCCCGATGGTAGCAATTGTTGGTGGTTCTAAAGTATCAACCAAATTAACAGTATTAGAGTCTTTATCCAAAATTGTTGACCAATTAGTGGTTGGTGGCGGTATTGCCAATACCTTTATTGCAGCACAGGGGCACAATGTTGGACAATCATTGTGCGAAAATGACTTAATTCCAACAGCTAAAAAATTGATGGAAGATTGTGAAATTCCGGTGCCAAATGATGTAGTTTGCGGCAAGGAATTTTCAGAATCTACAGTAGCTGAAACCAAGGCGTCATCAGAGGTGGTAGATGACGATATGATTTTTGACATTGGTCCTGATTCTGCACAAGAACTGGCTGAGATTATGAAAAATGCAGGTACTATCGTATGGAATGGTCCAGTTGGTGTGTTTGAATTTGACCAATTTGAAGGTGGCACTAAGACAGTTGCAATGGCGATTGCTAATTCTGATGCATTCTCAATTGCAGGTGGCGGTGATACTTTAGCAGCGGTTGATAAGTACAATATTGAAGACAAAGTAAGCTACATTTCTACTGGTGGCGGTGCGTTCTTAGAATTCTTAGAAGGTAAGAAATTACCAGCTGTAGAGATTTTAGAACTTCGAGCAGCGGAGTAACTCTTGCCTAGAAGAACCAAAATATTAGCAACACTCGGTCCAGCAACGGATAAGCAAGGTGTTTTAGAAGGTATTCTAAAAGCAGGCGTGAATGTTGTGCGTATTAACTTTTCTCACGGTAGTGCAGAAGAACACTTGGCTAGAGTGAAAGCCGTGCGCAATTGGGCACATGATAACAATACCTATGTGGGCGTTTTGATGGATTTACAAGGTCCAAAGATTCGTGTTGCTGGCTTTAAAGATGAAAAAAAGATTGAATTAAATATCGGTGATAAGTTTGCACTTGACGGCGATATGGACGAGACTTCTGGTAATCAAGATGGTGTTGGCATTGCTTACAAAACCTTGCCACAAGAGGTTAAAACAGGCAATGTTTTAATACTTGATGATGGTAAGATTGTTCTAGAGGTTACTAGCATTGAAGGCAATAAAATTAATACCGTGGTAACGCAGAGCGGCATTTTATCTGATAAGAAGGGTATTAACCTTCGTGGCGGTGGCTTGTCGGCTGATGCACTAACTGAAAAAGACAAGAAAGACATACTAACTGCTGCTAAGGCAAATGCAGATTATGTTGCACTTTCCTTTCCAGTGAGTGGTGATGATGTGCGACTTACCAAGAAGTTATTAAAAGAAGCGGGTTCTGATGCAGGCGTGATTTCAAAAATTGAACGCGCTGAATCTTTGGTAGATGATATTATTGCTGATATTATTCAGGAGTCAGCCGGCATCATGGTAGCGCGTGGTGATTTGGGTGTTGAAATTGGTGATCCACAATTACCAGCACAGCAAAAGAGATTGATTAAATTAGCTAGGTCAAATGACCGTATTGTGATTACTGCAACGCAGATGTTAGAGTCAATGATTAGCAATCCAATTCCAACGCGTGCAGAAGTTTTTGATGTGGCAAATGCGGTATTGGATGGTACAGATGCAGTGATGCTATCTGCAGAAACGGCAGCAGGTGATTATCCAGAGAATGCAGTGAAGACCATGCACGATGTTTGTATAGAAGCCGAGAAAAATCCAATTGCAAAAACTTCACATCATCGCCTATATGAAAATTTTACACATATTGATGAAACCATTGCCATGAGTACTATGTATGCGGCAAATCATCTGGGTGTTAAAGTCGTAGCGGCACTTACTGAGAGTGGTAAAACACCATTGTGGATGTCGCGTATGAGTTCTGATATCTCAATTTATGCGATGAGTGATAGTATTGCTACTTTGCGTAAAACGACACTTTATCGTGGTGTTTATCCTTGCGGTATTGAGGATATGTCTAATTTAGATTGGAGCAAGGTCAATGCCAGAGTGATTAAAATATTAACAGAAAAAGATATTGTAGGAAATGGAGATTTGGTGGTATTAACCAAGGGTATGCATAAAGGAGAGTCAGGCGGAACTAACCTAATGAAAATTCTTTGTGTTGGTGATACTGAATATGAGTAAGTAAGCTAAAATAGCAAGAAAATAGGTGTCTTCGTTGCTAAACGAATGAGCAATATTAAATTTTAAAAGGTATTTAATTAAAAATAAAAAAAGTAAAAATATGTGTGTTCGTTACTAAATAAACGAGTAGCGTTAAACTTTAGTAAGTATTTAATTCAAAATAAAAAAAGGAGTAAAAATATGTTAATTTCACTAAGAGAATTATTAGACCATGCGGCAGATAATAGCTATGGTATGCCAGCATTCAATGTTAACAATATGGAGCAGGTGCACGCGATTATGCAGGCTGCAGACAGGACAAATAGTCCAGTTATCATGCAGGGCTCTGCAGGTGCACGCTCTTATGCAGGTGAGCCATTCTTGCGTCATCTTATTATTGCGGCGACTGAAATGTATCCCCATATTCCAGTGGTGATGCATCAGGACCACGGTTCTGAGCCGGCTATTTGCTTGCGTTCAATTCAATCGGGTTTTTCATCGGTGATGATGGATGGTTCTTTAGAGGCTGATATGAAAACCCCAGCCAGCTTTGAGTACAATGTTAATGTTACCGCTGAAGTGGTAAAAATGGCACACGCAGGCGGTGTTTCTGTAGAAGGCGAATTAGGTTGTTTAGGTTCACTTGAAACTGGCATGATGGGCGAAGAAGATGGTCATGGTGCGGAAGGTAAGCTAGATTTAGATATGTTGCTTACCTCAGTGGAAGAAGCGGCTGATTTTGTTAAGGCCACCAATGTAGATGCTTTAGCAATCGCGATTGGCACTTCACACGGTGCGTACAAATTTACCGCAGAACCAACAGGTGATGTGCTGCGTATTGACCGCATTAAAGAAATTCACGCACGCATCCCAGACACGCATTTGGTTATGCATGGTTCGTCTTCAGTGCCACAAGATTGGTTAGAAATCATCAACAATCATGGTGGTGATATGGGCCAAACTTATGGGGTGCCAGTGAATGAAATCGTTGAAGGTATTAAGCACGGTGTGCGTAAAGTTAACATTGATACTGACTTGCGTATGGCATCAACAGGCGCAGTGCGTAAGCATTTGATTGAAAATACTGCTAATTTTGACCCGCGTAAATTCTTAAAAGAAGCCACCAATGCCATGAGTGATATTTGTGCCGCTAGGTTTGAGGCTTTTAGCTCAGCTGGCAATGCCGATAAAATCAAAGTTTCTTCATTAGATACGATGAGTCAAAGATATTTGTCTGGCGAGTTAGACGCAAAGATTAAATAGTTGGACTTAGATTGCAGGATTTGTTGCAAGCAATTGGATTATATTTACAGAGACCTTTGCATAAATAGGGATGATTAGCAAAATCCAATTTTTGCCCAATTGGTGATTTCTTTAAACCTTGTCCTAGCAGGGCTAAGGCTGGGTTTAAAAAATCGCCAAGTGGGTGAAAAGTGGGTTTCTGATGATTGTTCCTATTTATCCGCAAGGGAGGCTACGCACTGCAAAGGCCTCTTACAACAAAAATATATTTTAAGGAGGGCGTATGGTTTATCCGGTAATAACTATTGCTAATAAATTTATTGATTTGGCTAAAAACGAACCTTTAACTAATATGCAATTACAAAAGATGGTCTATATTGCACATGGGTTTAGTTTAGCACTTAGGGACACTAAATTATATTATGAATATACAAGAGCTTGGAATTTTGGACCTGTGGTGCCAGAACTTTATGAAAAGTTGAGAGAGCATGACTCTAATCAAGTAAAAAATAAGATAAGTTCCTCACCTGAAGAAGAAATTGATAAGGATAGTTCAGAGATCATTGAAGAGGTATATAAAAACTATAAGCAATATAGTGGTCCGCAATTATCAGGTTTAACTCATCAAAAGAATACGCCTTGGAGTAAAACTTGGGAAAGCAATAAATATGGTGTCATTCCTGCTGATGATATATATAAATTTTATAAAGACAATCATCTTTAATTTATAGTTATGGGTAGAATCAGTGAATTTATTCTAACAAGAAGAGATATACAAGATAAACCGATTATAAATAACTTGAGTACACCGTTAGAAGAGGAAGATCCTTTAAAGCCTTTAGAGTCTAAAAAGAAAAATCAAGAACTATCTCACAAAGACAACAAACATCAACTTGCAGTTGGAACATACAAAAAATTGTTTTGGGTTATTTGCGCTTATATTATTTTGGTGCTATTGCTATTGACTGGAAATAAGCATTATTTTCAACTTGAAAGTTTAGTTTTGATTGCTTTG
>NZ_CDSC02000192.1 GCF_001298715.1 Bathymodiolus azoricus thioautotrophic gill symbiont | reverse complement strand
GGTTTGGTTGGGGTGGGTTTTTAAGGGGCGACTAATTATATAACAATAACAAGGTCTTGTATTTATATTAGAGACTTTTGCATAAATAGGAACAATCATCAGAAACCCACTTTTCACCCACTTGGCGATTTTTCCAGCGACACCCAGCAGTCCTCTAGGAGGGCAAACCCAGACTTAGCCCTACTAGGGCAAGGTTTAAAGAATCACCAAGTGGGTGAAAATTGGCTTTTGCCAATCACCCCTATTTATGCAAAGGTCTCTTATCATCTAACATAGCGACCTTGTTTGCCTGATGTGTCTAATTAAATGATTTTTTTGGATTTTGTGGTAGGTTTTCTAGGGACTCAATGATGAACCAGAGCTTCAAACTCTGAATTACCCCATGTCCTAATTGAGCCATCGGACTTAACAGCGCTAAAGGCAAGTGCATTTGAATAAATCTTGATATAGCCTTTGTCAGTGGGTGCGTTTATGGGTTTGTTACCGTTACTCCGCAAATTCTTTAAGTCACCCCATGATGTAATTGAACCATCGGCTTTAAGAGCGGCAAAGGCTCTACCAGTTGAATAAATCTTGATATAGCCTTTATCAGTGGGTGCACTGGGTGCGTTTGTACCTCCACTCCCTGAGTTACCCCATGTTGTGATTGAGCCATCAGCTTTAAGGGCGGCAAAGGCATATCCGTTTGAATAAATCTTGGTATAGCCTCTACCAGAGGGCGCACCTGTGCCCCCATAACCCGAACCACCCCACGCCGCGATTGACCCATCGGCTTTAAGGACGGCAAAGGCACCATTGGTTGAATAAATCTTGGTGTAACTATTACCAGAGGGCGCACCTGTACCTCCATGACCCGAATTACCCCACGCCGCAATTGACCCATCAACTTTAAGGGCGGCAAAAGCACCATTAGTTGAGTAAATCTTGGTATAGCTGTTACCAGAGGGTGCACCTGTGCCTCCAGTCATTGAACTACCCCACGCTGCGATTGAGCCATCAACTTTAAGGGCGGCGAAGGCATATCCGTTTGAATAAATCTTGGTATAGCCACTACCAGAGGGCGCACCTGTGCCTACATAACCCCACGCCGTAATTGAGCCATTGGCTTTAAGGGCGGCAAAGGCGTATCCATTTGAATAAATCTTGATATAGCCATTACCAGAGGGTGCACCTATACTTCCCGCCCCACCCCACGCTACGATTGATCCATCGGTTTTAAGGGCGGCAAAGGCACCATAAGTTGAATAAATCTTGGTATAGCCATTACCAGAGGGCGCACCTGTACCTCCATGACTTGAACTACCCCACGCCGCAATTGAGCCATTGGCTTTAAGGGCGGCAAAGGCGTATCCATTTGAATAAATCTTGGTATAGCCACTATCAGAGGGCGCACTTGCACCTCCATAATTCGGAACACCCCACGCCATGATTGAGCCATCGGCTTTAAGGGCGGCAAAGGCCCGCTTATTAGCATAATTTGGTGAACTGTGAAATCCATTAAAATCATTCTGAGCACTAGAATAATCCACCTCAGCAAAATGCAAAGGATCGACACCCATAACCTGAACTTCTGCTAGAGAGAGATAGTCATTGTCAAGCAACTGGATTTTAACATAGCGACCTTGTTTGCCTGATGCGTCTAATTGAATGATTTTTCTAGGATTAGGCGCGACATGAAAGTCTTGTTGATAGATGTGGGTGTTGAAGTCGGCTTTATTAGAGATACTAACTTGGTAATTACTTAGTCTGTTTATACAGCAATCAGTGCGGTTGTAGATAATAATTTGCTTGATATTTTTTTGACCGCCTAGATCAACCTGCCACCAAGCACCTTGTTCGTGTTCGGTAATGGCTATGCTTCTATTAGAGAGTTTACCATTAGTGTTACCATCTACTGCATAGCCAGCAACAGTGAAGACAGCGTGTATATATGTGCTGGATTGTGTGGCATGTTTTCTAAGGGCCAGATTAGTAGTGCCGACACCAACAGTAATAACAACAGTTGCAGTGTCCTGACCACGATGACCAACTGCTGTCACAGTATAAGTGACTGAATCAGAGGCAACAATTGGCGCTCCAGAGATGGTTCCAGTTTTTGTATTAAAGGATAAGCCATTGGAAATAGCAGGAGAAATTAAGTAATAAGAAACAGCATCACCTCTATTAGTGATGGTAACAGGTGTAATAGCAGTTCCAGAAGTGGCACTAACATGATTAGCACTGATTGTGATGAGTGGGTCTAGCACAACACTAAAAGTATTTAAAGAGACTAAAAAGATGGTAATTGCAAAGAGTTTAGTTAGTTTGTTTAATGCGTTTATCATTTTCAGAAATAATGATTAAAAGATTTATTACAACAGTTACCCAAATCCAAAAAATAATTTTCTCACATAAAAAACTAC